>WJJQ01000012.1 GCA_014729615.1 Candidatus Peregrinibacteria bacterium
TCCATTATTGGAATATTTTCAGACTTACGTTACCAGTGACGACACCGCTTATATTGTTGGCGGAGCCGTTCATCCCAACGAACAAGAAAACACTTCTCAAATCGTTGAAGATATAGTAAGATCGTTCCGCTTAAAATAAAAGACGAGCCGAGGTGGCGGAATTGGTAGACGCGCGGGACTTAAAATCCCGTGGTAGCAATATCGTGCGGGTTCGATTCCCGCCCTCGGCACCACCATTTCAACCCCATTCTTTGACACACAAAAAAAGCATTGCTTTGATAAATATGTGTGTCAAAGAATGGGGTTGTTTATAATATCTTTTTTCATCAAACACCACGCAAAATGCGAAAGTGCTTCATTATGATCCACAAAAAAACTAACAGAAATATGATCAATGCCATCTAAATTTTGCTCAATACCTTCCTGAAGAGGGTAAATAATTTGTCCCGAATTACCTTTAAAATCATTGCAGGTAACAAGAACATTCATTTTAGGAGTGATAGAAATCCATATAGAATCGCCTCCTCTTTCAAAAATATATTCACAATTGTGCGGAACCGTATAGAATCTGATATCCGCTTTGGCTGAAAAACTGTCATCTTCCTTACTTTTATTTGAAGGGATTTCTCTCATATTCAACACCAAAAAACCAACCACTGCGTTAATCTGCAAATGAACAGATTCCCTTAATTGTTCCAGTTGCTCAATATGCTGTTTCACTATAACAAGCAACGCCTCGTTTTCCGGCGTGGGATCACCTTCTTCTTCCAAACGCTCACGTAAATCATAATATTCATCCATTGTATCTTCAAGGTCGGTTTTTATTCGGTCATCGTATTGCATATTTTTTTTAAAGGATCGTGAATATAGCACTTGTATAAGGATGCAGACAAGTGTACTTTTCGGCCAAGTGCAAACTTTGCTCTTTGACTGTTCGGAACAAAACGGAGGATGTGTCATGAATACGGATTCAAACCCGAAACGAGCACTTCCTTCGAGGATAGTGCTCACGCTTAGCCTTGGCTTTTTCTTCATTTTCTTTGGAGTACACTCAGTTGAAAGATACGCGGCAACGTATCTGGGGCAAGAACTGGCGGCCACCATTTTCATGCTGGTTTTCGGTTCACTATTGCTCAGCGATTTCGCGTCGCCTGTTGTTATTTCCGGATTGGGCCAAAAGAAAACACTTATGCTGGGAGCAGTCATTTACGCGGTATTGCCATTGGTAGTCGCGACAAAATCCGCATGGTTGCTATACGCGTACAGCTTACCAATGGGATTCGCAACGGCTATCACCTGGAACAGCGCCTTCGCGCTGATCAACACCCACACAACCGAAACCAATGAAGGAAGTTCATTCGGCTTACTGTACATGCTTTACGGTCTGGGCTCCGCTCTTGGTTTGGTAGTAATGGGATTATCCCTTAAGATTGGCTTTTCTTTGAAAGAGGGATTCCTGGCCGTACCTTTGCTCATGGTCATTGGTATTGTGTTGCTGGCGACCATCCGTGACAACAACCGCGATGTAGATCGTGTATATTTGCGTGACGTCGCAGGCATTCTTAAAGACACCGATCTTTTACGTCTGATCACCGTCCCCTTCACCGTCTTTTTTCTTTACGCCACACTGACTATCGCGGTTACTTTGCACATTGAAGAACTTGGAGGGAGTTACCTGGTTGGATTTATTTCGGCCTGGCCTTTCTTACTTTTGGCTTTCTCAATGGTCTTTGGGTTGCTGCATGACGCTGCTCGGGATGGTAAGCGCGTGCTTATTTCATGCGGGTATCTACTCGGAATTGGCGGACTTTTTCTTTTAATTGCGGTTCCCGGGAGCATTGTCGCTGTTGGATTCGCGGTTCTTCTTATTTCCATCAGCTCGGCCATGTTAATGGTTGCCTGGTCTCTTTTGCCGGCACTTTGGCCGCAATCCCGTTTACTTGCCGCTACCGCAATTTTCACCTGCACCGACGACCTTGGTGGATTTGCGGGCTTTGCCGTGAATTCCGCGCTTTCGTTCAGCTCGGTTTACATTGCGTCAACCGTCGTAATCCTAGGATCGGCAGCACTTATCCTTAAAATCCTGCGCAACGGATTCAACACCCTGAAGGAGCGCATCCATCAGCGGTATTTATGAACACGGCGTGCAGGCCGGACAGTCGGTGTGCTCAATCCGTTGGAGCTTGAGCACCCTCTGTGGACCGGGCGCGCGTGCGCGCCCGGTCCTAACCCCACCTTTCCCCGTCACCAATACCCGGTAAACGGCCTTACCCAGTAACTTTACTTGGTAAGCTGACGGTTAGTTTTGGCAGGTTGGACAAAAGTGGGTGCCGCGTCCGGCAATCCTCACTTTTTCGATAACATTTTGGCATTTATAACAATTATCACCCGCTCGGCCATAAATTTGCAGGTACTTTTGATGTTTACCAAGATTGCCGCGAGTGCCCACAAAATCGCTCATTGAAACTCCGCAATTCTTGATCCCTTCTTGCAAGCAATAAACAATAGATTCCTTCAGCAAATCCATTTCTTTTTTATTCAAAGTTTCCACTCTTCTTGATGGATGCAAACCGGACCTGAAACATATTTCATCGGCATAAATATTGCCGATACCAGCAATCAGATCCTGCCTTAATAAAGTGTTTTTAAGGATCCCTTTCCTACCCCTAAAATGAAACGCACCATGAGTTTTTCCAACCGGTTCAACCCCCAACCTAATCATGCCGGTCAGCTGATCCATTTCTTTCGCGTTACAAATCCAAATTTTTCCGAAACGACGCACATCTCCATAAAATAACCTTGATCCATCACTAAAAGTAAAAAGAGCACGCATGTGCTTTTTGTTTATATAATGATCACCCCAAATCAAACGCCCGGTCATTCGTAAATGCACAACAATTCGCCCACTTACCCCCAATTCTAAAACAATAAATTTTCCGCGTCTCAAAACGGCAATAATTTTTTCTCCCTTCAAATCATTACTGCAGAAACTTCCACACACAATAGCGCCGGGCGTCAGCTCTTCTATCTTCCACACTTTCTTATTCAAAATCGTTTCGCGCAATTCTCGAACAATAGTTTCAACTTCAGGCAATTCGGGCATAGTACATAGATTATTTTTAGTAGCAGAAAATAGCATAATTTCTATCACGTTTGCAATTCATGAAATCAAAACATTGATATTTTAATGACAAAGTGTAGACTGAAAGTGACTTTGTATGCCACACTTGACAATCTGTTATTATATGTTATTGTTGTTAGCCTTTATTTTTAACTAACCATAACATGGCAGAAACAATAAGAAATCATGAGCAAGTAAACTCTCTACAAAGCAGAGAGGCTTTAAAAGCATTACTTAAACATGAATCGATCACATTAGTTCCCGGCACAACATTGGAAAATTGTGACGAACCTTTTACATATCAGACTCCTGCCATCAATACGTACAAAACCTGCGTATACTATCAAAATAATGGAATCATAGGCATTATCGACGCCAACGGCATTATGCATGTAACACCTGCAACTATTGAAAAACATGTCATTTTAGAGCAAGCGGGATACGAATTATATGCAATCAGCGTGCCACTTTCCAACGGTGAAAATTTTGCCGATCCGAAATTGGAACAAAAATGGAAGGAAATGAAGGGCAACGCCCATGAAATTATGCAAACTGAAATACGCAAAAACTATAGAGCATGGTTTAAAGACATGGCTGAAAGACGAGGACTTAAACCCGTGCTGGGAGAATGGCTGGTTATAGACGGCATTGAACTGGCATACTTCGGCCAAAAAATGAATGTACCCACCAGCTTGGGCGAAAACGGCATAAGTGAAGAAAGACAAGAACAAATTGGAACATACGACTACAATAATGGCGTCATTGCCTTTGTTGACCGAGAAGGACACCTTTGCGTCGGCCCATATTCCGAAGAACGCATTTCAGACCTTAATCAAGCCGGATACAAAAAAGGCTCAGTTCACGTTCCATTGTCAAACGGCGAATTACCAACAGACGAGGAAATTGCCAACAATTGGGCTAATTTAAAAAAATAAGCTAGAAACGACAAATATCATGACTAAAAAGCCAGACACTCCGGAAATACCAAATTATACAGTATGGGATTTATTTTCTCCGAAAGAAAAAAGCGAATATAGCACTATCCCCTATTACTCCAGACAAATATTCGAATCTTTAGTCCAAGCTCAAAAAATAGCTTTTGAGGGTGTCATATCAACAATGGATCCAATCGATGCAGTTTTACTTAGCAAGGATTTTGACGAATATTTACAAGTCTGCAAAACACAATTCATAGCCAAAAAAGAGGATTTCTGCAAAAACGATGTTATTTCTGCCATACCACACAACCTTTGGGTTATGA
This sequence comes from Candidatus Peregrinibacteria bacterium, assembly GCA_014729615.1. Taxonomy (GTDB): domain Bacteria; phylum Patescibacteriota; class Gracilibacteria; order UBA1369; family UBA1369; genus WJJQ01. The sequence goes on from WJJQ01000012.1 coordinate 4,383, forward strand.
CCGTTAGAAGAATGGATGAGAGTACTCCCTATGATCCCAACAGCATTGTAAGAACCGCCAAAATGCTTGGTCTAAATCTGAAAGACTTCATTAAAGACCTGCCCAGTTAAAGGCGTAAAATACCTTTTTCAATTGATTTCACTGGCAAATGAAAAGTTGACCGGAGCTCCCATTCCTTTTTGCTGCTCGGTAACAAAATCCAAGGTTATTTTAGTTTCATTTTCCAATGAGTCTTCAATTTTATTCAATGCATCCGCTGAAATGTCAGCCACTGAATCTATTTCCCCATTTTCCATTATCCCAATCCTGTAATACAATTTTTCATCCACAATTTTGTTAATCGAATTGCCTCGCCTAACCATATCTTTATAATAAGCTTCCACAACCATTGGCGCATTTTCCATAACAAAATAAAGAACATCTATCCTTTCATCATCTGCGGCAAATGGCTTTTGTTCATTTATTAAAACAATAGTTCCCTCTGCTGTAAAATTGCCATATCCTTGAGCATCATTATAAACTTGGAAATCACCTTCCATGTCTTGACTTTCTGATTCATCGGGTTTCATTTCTTCAATAACCTCAGGTTCATCCATTTGCTCTTGGTCCACAGTTTCCCCAGTTTCAACGGGCTTATCTAATTCTTCAAGGTTCTTTTCAATAGCATACTTGCAAGAAGACTCCGCCTTTTGCAAGCCATATTCATCCGTCGAAATTTTATAAAGAGGATGATATTTCACGCACAAATTTATAGCCTCTTCCGGCTCTTCATAATAAAACCTTGACGCAACTTCAATAGCACAACCAAAATCCGCCCCTAAGACCATTTCACCATCATTTTGCACCTTCATCTCGTCAACACACACTTTAATTTCGCTTTTATACTTATTTAACGTAAAAATTTCGCTTAAAAATTTTTCAACATCTTTGTAATTGTTAAAAACAAGAACCCCAACTACAAGTAAAACGGTCAAAATCATCCATATAATACCTCTTTTTTTTGATGTTTTCTTTTCATCCGACATTTAAATTTGATTAATAATAATGCACTTGGTACATTTTATAATGTATAAATCGATTTAACAACTTGCATTGCAGAATTCTAAAATGTCCACACTCTCTTAATAATATACAGCGACATACAAATGTTCCGATTTTGTCCCCCCGAAACAAACTTGAAAAAATGCTTAAAATAATAGGATAATCTCGGAGTATGTGATACAACCTTCATAGAATATATATTACAAATCTATTTTAAATATTATGGAAAAAATTTTAGACACACTAAAAAGACAAACCGCAATCATCATGTTATTTCGTGGTGGAGTGTATGGATTAATAATTTGGGTCCTTCACATTCTGATTTTTGCTACAATTGGCTTAAAACCACTTTATTATAACTATATTGGTGAGTTCATCATTGGCGGAATGATTATTGGTGCAACTATTGGACTGGCAGTTTCCGCCAATAAAGAGAAGAAGTCATATATTTAATGAATAGTTGAAAAATTACGTCAATCGTCAGTTAAGATATTAAACTATACTTGAATAAAAAAGGGTTATTTGCTAAATTGGTCGGGCTTTGGTGTGGGCGATTAGCTCAGTTGGTAGAGCAGGCGGCTCTTAACCGTAAGGTCCAGGGTTCGAATCCCTGATCGCCCACCATTTTTCTCTGATTAAAACAGCTCTCAATCACCTCTATCTGAGCTTTTTTGTTATTCCAAAAAAAACAACAATAAAGGGCGGCCTGCCGAAACTCCAACAGTTAGAGTAAAAACTAATTATGCTTACTTAAAATAGACTTTTGTCGTTCTTTAAAACAGAAACGGCTCTGCTTGACAATTTATGCTTGTTAAAGTAAAAATACAATTGCATTAACACAATCTACCATGGAAAATAATATTGAAAAAGTATTTTCCCGCGACGCAGAAAAAACAATCAGTCAGAATGGTAAAATTTTATCTTGGATTAGCAAAGCAGTAACTACCGCTATACTAGCCACAGCTTCACAAACAGCCACAATTACAGAAGCGTATGCCGATAAAGCTCCCCAAGCTCATAATAAAAAAAAGCTTAAAGTGCACGGCTGCGGAACTTATTTTGAAGACCCAAAAGAAAGGAATAAAACATTTACTGATATATATTTTTCGACATACGATGCGCTTGAAGATACAGCTAAAATGTCACTGTATTTAAGTATAAAAACTAGACCATACAATCGATCAAATTCTCTTAATGTCCATGTTCAGTTCAAGGACCTTCTCTTAGACGGCAAACCTTACAATTCCATTATTAAAGGTATTATAAACGATCCCAACTTCAATTTTATATATACATCAATAGACGATCAAATGTATCGTAATCATCCAAGCTTCATGTATGACACTGTTTCAGTTACATTAAAAAATTCAAGATTTGAAGCATATATAAAAGCAGATGATTCTGATTATACACAAAAAAACATAAATATGAGTATATATGATAATAAAAATCCAATTCGAGAACCGACAACTATTAAACCAAATTTTTACGCATCAATAACAAGAAATTGTCATACAATTCCTGACCGATTACTCCCTAAATGTAAAATAACCTGCATGGGTGATATTGATTATCTTCAACGAAAAGTTGATGCTATACACAAAAGTGTAAAAGCACTTTATGAAGCTCAAAAAGCAAAAGAAGCTAAAAGCGAAGAAACCATCAAAAAAGAATTTTAATCATCACATCGTTACCCACTTCATTAGTTAACTATTGCTTTAATGCGCGATTAGCTGTTTAATACTCCAGCTTTAAACAAATTCAAATAAATGAAAACAATAACAATCGGCGTAATCGCCCATGTAGATCACGGAAAAACAACACTTGTCGACCAGCTTTTAAAACAAGGAGGCGCCTTTGAAGCTCATCAAGAAGTGGGCAACTTGATTATGGATTCAAACGATCAGGAAAAAGAACGCGGCATTACAATATACGCCAAAAATTGTTCCATTAAACATAACGACACAATTATAAATATAGTCGATACACCCGGACATGCCGATTTCAGCTCTGAAGTTGAACGTGTCCTTCGAGTTGTTGATACAGTTCTTATTTTGGTGGATGCTCAAGAAGGACCAATGCCTCAAACCCGTTTCGTCACACAAAAAGCCATTGAACTTGGACTCAAACCGATAGTTTTAATCAATAAAATCGACAAACCGGCCGCTAATCCCGCGGAAGTTATCGATAAAGTATATGAACTCTTTATGGAACTTGGCGCCAATGACGACCAACTGGATTTTCCCATTGTCTATTCAATCGCGAAACAAGGCATTGCTAAACACGAACTAAACGAAGAATCCACTAATTTAAATCCCCTTTTTGATACCATAATCGAAAAGGCTGTCACAAAAACATCTGACCAACCATTTCAAGCCCTTGTATACGCGCTTGATTATTCCGATTATTCGGGACGCGCCGGTATTGCCAAAATTTTTAACGGAAAAGTAAACAAAGGCGAAACAATTTCATTAATTCAACAAGATGGCACTGTTCAAACCGGCAGAATTACCAAACTGGTCAAATTCATCGGCAATAAACAAGCCGAAACGGACCTTGCTGAAAACGGCGACATTATTGGCATAAGCGGATTCAAAGACGTAACCATAGGCACCACCTTCACAAACACTCAAAATCCCGTCGCCCTACCGATTATTGAAATCGGCAAACCGACCGTTTCAATGGTCTTTTCCACTAACACATCGCCTTTTGCAGGCAAAGAAGGAAAAAACGTTACATCGCGCACCATTTACGATCGACTGAAAAAAGAGCTGGAAACCAATGTGGGATTAAAAGTGGAGCAAGTGGAAAATTCAGAAAGTTATCGTGTTTCCGGTCGGGGCGAATTGCACATTTCAGTACTGATTGAAGCAATGCGCAGGGAAGGATTCGAACTTTCCGTTTCAAAACCAACCGTAATTTTGCGTGACGAAAACGGGCAAAAAATGGAGCCCTATGAAAATCTTTTTATAAGCGTGCCCGAAGAATATTCCGGCATAGTGATAGAAAAACTTAGCAAACGCAAAGCAGAAATGACCAACATGCACAGCAAAAACAATTACACAATTTTGGAATTCGTTGCCCCCACACGCGGAATTATTGGCTATAACAGCGAATTCATTTACGACACACATGGCGAAGGCGTATTCAGTCACATTTTCAAAGAATACGGACCATACAAAGGCCCAATTGATGGACGACAAAATGGCGTATTGATTAGCCAATGCGCGGGAAAAGCGCTCGGATACGCCCTTAGTAACCTGCAGGCACGCGGAACCCTTTTTATAAATCCGTCTACAGATGTGTATGAAGGGATGATTGTCGGTAAAAATTCACGAGGTGAAGATTTGATAGTCAACCCAACCAAAGGAAAACAGCTTACCAACATGCGCGCTTCCGGCAGCGATGATTCATTGCAATTGGAACCTCCACAAATATTAACGCTGGAGCAAGCTATTGAATTCATTGACGATGACGAACTTGTCGAAGTAACCCCAAGTTCAATCCGTTTAAGAAAAAGATATCTGACCGAAAATGAACGTAAAAGAGCCAAATAAAACATTTTCGCAAATTACGGGATTTTTTGATACACTGTTCTTCCAGCATTCATTTGAATTATGAAAAATATTGTATTTTATACGGACACTCCCATTTACGGAGGAGCGGAAAGGCACATGCTGCTTCTGGCAAAGAATATTAATCCCAACAAATACACAGTTCAACTGGTTTGCTCCAATTACAAGGCACTGGACCCGTGGTGCAAATTATGGAAGGAAAACGGCTTTAAAGTGCATCGCATCAAGGTTATCCACAAGCACGATCCCCGAACACTTTTGCGTATAAAAAAATTATTCAGGGAGCTGAATCCGGCAATAGCACACCTGCATTTATGGAATCCGGGATCTTGCCGATACGCCTTTTCCGCCATCGACAAATCAAAAACCAAAATTATTGTGACCGAACATGACCCTTTTCCTTTAAGCGGTATTAAAAAATCGCTCAAAACCCGCACGCTTAAAAAAATCGACCACATCATCACGGTTTCAAACGCGAACAAAGACTTGATGCTAAAGCTTTATCCTGAAGTAAAACCGAAAATCAGCACCATACATAACGGAATAAATATTGAACAATTTGAAAGCCAGTTGATTCATTTTCCCATTCAAGAAAGAAATCGCATTAAATCTCATATTTTCGCTGCCCGGCCCGATGAGTTCATTATTTTAACCATAGCCGAACTGCATCCGCGCAAGGGTCTTTTATATTTAATTGAAGCCTTTAAACATGTTCATGAAAAAAGTCCGAACACAAGACTGGTCATAACGGGTGAAGGGCCACAACGAAAAATCCTTGAAAAATTTATAAAAAATTTAAAACTTTCCGATAATATTACCCTAACGGGAAAACAATCGGACATTGCAAAAATTTTGCGAAGCAGTGATTTGTTTGTTTTACCCAGCGTAAAAGAAGCCTTTGGCATGGTTCTACTTGAAGCAATGGCCGCCCAGGTACCCATTGTGGCAACTGAAGTTGGAGGCATTCCCGAAATCATTCAACACAAAAAAACGGGTGTCCTGGTGGCGCCGAAAGATTTCAACGCCCTGGCCGAAGCCATAACCGAGCTTATTAATAATCAGGCACAGCGCCAGAAATACACTTACATGGGGCATCATCACGTTCAAAATTTCGACGCTAAAAAAATGGGAGAAAAAACAGAAAAAATTTATGACTTACTATTAAAATAAATGCCAAAACTTAAAACGGTTTACGTTTGCGAAAAATGCAGTTTTCAATCGTCGAAATGGCTGGGGCAGTGCCCTGAATGCGAAGCCTGGAACAGCTTTCAGGAAGATGTGATTGAAAAAAATCCCGCTAAACAATTAGCCCGAAAAGTTTCCACCACA
>WJJQ01000107.1 GCA_014729615.1 Candidatus Peregrinibacteria bacterium
CGGAGGCCAGTTTTATATCTGAGGGCGTTGAAAGTGATATGTATTTATCCCCCAAGAATGGCAGTTATTGCTTCTGGCCAAAAGATAACGGGAGTAGACACGGACCAATGTCCAAAAAGGGACTAAACCTATAATTTACCTTCAGATAATATTCAGCTTGACAACAATATATTTCGCGCTACACTGAACGAGCTCAAAAATTTTGTTATTCTTTAATTAATAAGCTTTGCTAAGGATTAGATTAACCAGAACAGGGAAAAAACAACAACCCAGTTTCAGAATTGTGGTTGCGGAACATTCCAGACCTGTGAAAAGTAAATATATTGAATTTTTAGGGAACTATGTGCCTGCGGCTAAGCCCAAACAAATCACTTTAAAAAAAGATCGCATTGAATATTGGATCCAAAACGGAGCCCAGCCAAGCGACACCGTCGCATCTCTTCTAAAAAGGGAAGGTTTTTCAAACATGGACCAATACATAGAAAATCGCGACAGAAAAAGAAAGAAGAAAAAAGGTGGTGACGAACCCGAAGAATCAGAAGCTCCCGCTGCTGAAGCAACGGCTGAAAAGCCCGCTGAAGCCCCTGCCGAAGCCGAATCAAAAGCCGAAGCCAAAGAAGAAGCTCCCGCCGCGTAAATCAATCATTTTCATGAAAATGGACGCCATATACAAAGTCCATCTTCACATTTTTAAAAAAAGGAGTAATATTTCTTCTGTAAACAGGATTATTAATCATAGATCCGTATATTACATAACGTAAAAGGCCATGACTGACGAACAAGATTTTCAAACCGGTCCCGATCGGGATTTCGTTGAGTTTATCGTCAAACAAATCGCTGACAATCCGGACGATGTTGAAGTCACTCGATCTGTTGACGAAATGGGTGTTTTAATAACACTTAAAGTCAACAAAGAAGATATGGGTAAAATCATCGGTAAGAACGGGCAGACGGCTAAATCCTTACGTATTTTGCTTAGAGTTATCGGCTCTAAAAACAACGCGAGGGTTAACCTGAAAATCGTCGAACCGGACGGCACCGAAGTTGAAGCGTAGTGGAAAAAATAAATTATATCGGCAAGTTCTGAACTTACAGTTTCGTATTTTGCCTCTAACCAACTAACCTTATACTATCATGGATGATACAATCATTGAACACGCAGCCAATTACGAGCTGATTGAAATTATCAACAAAGGAATAGCATATGCCATTATTATTGCGGGATTATTATCTGTAATATTTATTTTTGTGGGTGGTATTTCATTCATTTTATCCGGAGGACAAGAAGACAAAATCAAAAACGCGGTAAGTACTATTCGTTATGCCATTATAGGTTTGATAATAACTGTGTTGGCCGTAGTAATAGTGGGAACGGTTGGTAACGCGCTTGGTCTTGATATCATCAAATACATCAATTTCAACGATATAATTGAAAATATCAGAAGCATTCCCGGTGGAGGTAGTTCGGGAATAGACAGTCTCGATTAAACGTTTGCCTGAATAAAAGATTAGTCGTTTTTGATTAGTCCGCGCATAATGTGCTGCCAGTCGAAAGGAAACATATACGTTTCCGTTGCTCTTACAATTGCTCTGAAAATATCCCAGGGATTCTGACTCTTAAATGTAAAGGCGTTTCCGGTTTCTTCATTGGGTTTGTAATTTTCAACCAACGGTAATTTTTCATTTCCAATTATCACACATCCGCGAAGCATTATATCTTCAATTGCTTCCTCTTCATCATCAAACGCCAAAACCATGTCGGCTGCGTTCAAATAATTAGATATTTCTTTTTGATTGCGCCCTTCTTTTGTATTAACCCAATAAATTTTCCCCGCCGGATGTTTAACCGTGTCACCGGGTTCGTCATCGGTAATAACTATTACTTTTATATTTAAAACAAGCAAACCTTCAAGTAATTGCATGAATTTTTCATAGTTCATTTCGTCTTCAAATTCCTTGTTTGGGCCCATTATAACAAGCAATGGAGTCTTTTTTGCCGCTTCCTTGTAACATCTTTCAAACAAGTCCTTTTTAGCGGATTTTTTCAGATCTTTTAATTTTTGGTATTCACTTTTGCCCATGAGTGGGGTAAAACTTATTTACAGGTATCTAATAATTATAGCATAAAACAAAGGGTTTTTCCATCCCCTAAAGCCAAAAAAACTTATGAGAAGATTTTTCTTAATTGACGGAAACGCAATATTGCACCGTGCATATCATTCAATCCCTCCGTTCAAAACCAGCAAAGGCGAAGTTACAAATGCTGTTTACGGCTTTATTCGCATGCTTTTCGATTTATACAAACGTGAAAAACCTGACTATTTAGGCATTGCCTGGGATAGGGCCGCCCCTACCTTCCGGCATGAGCAATATGCCGATTACAAAGCGACCCGCGCCGCTCCACCGGACGATTTGTACCCTCAATTACCGCGCTTAAAAGAAATAATTGAAGCATTCAACATTCCCCAACTTGAAATGGACGGTTACGAAGCCGACGATGTTCTTGGAACCATAGCAACAAAGGCGCGCGCAGAAAATGACCTGCAGACAATTATTTTAACCGGCGACCAAGATGCCCTTCAACTTGTTGACGATGAAAAAACCTTAATTATGTGTCCCATAACCGGCTTGTCCAAAACAAAAACATACAATGAAATGGCAGTTAAAGAAAAACTGGGCATTGAGCCGTCTCAGGTAATTGATTACAAAGCCATTTGCGGCGATACGTCCGACAATATTCGCGGAGTCCCCGGAATAGGCCCCAAGGGTGCCAGCGATCTTTTAAGCAAATATGGCAATCTGGATGAAGTTTACAATAATCTTGACCATTTGCCGGCCGGTCAGCAAAAAAAGCTTGTCGAAGGTCGCGAAAGCGCTTTTCAAAGCCGAGAACTTGCCACAATCGTTTGCGACGCGCCCTTCCCGTTCAGACTATCAGACTTTAGTGTCCATAAAATTGACTACGAAAAAGTGTCTCTGCTTTTCGCCGACATGGAATTCAGAACGCTTTCTAAAAAACTTGATGATTTAAAAAAACAGATTCCCCCGATTATTGTTGAACAAAGCTCAATCTTCTAGTCATAATTTCTATGTATCATCACCCTTTCATCGGTTAAATGCTCAAGGTCGTGATGCGCTTTGCAAAGAGGCACCATAAATTTAGGGCTGTGGATTTTGCCAATTGCTCTTCTTAGCGTGTGATGAATGTTTGTCGCTTTATGTAGACAACCGGGCACCGCGCATTTTTCGCCGTATTTGTAGTTGATTGCGCGTTTGATTTTGACGGGTATGTAGCTTGATTTGGCCGGCGCTTCAAGCTGGTTGTTTTACTCAATCTGCTTGTCACGTTGATTGAGCATTTTTCTTAACATTTCA
>WJJQ01000108.1 GCA_014729615.1 Candidatus Peregrinibacteria bacterium
GCTCAATATGATGAATTTTTCAAGAAATTATTTGATCCTGAATTATCGGAAGGACAAAGAATAGATTTAGTTGAAAAAGAACTAATTGAGCATGAAAAACGTATTGAAGATTTAAAAATTTTTCTTGTAATGAATAGAGATATTCTGATTCAGTTTTACAAAACCAACCCGGGCCGACAAAAGGAAAAGGATATCGTTGAAGGAATAAATTTATTTGCTATAGGTTATGACAAAAAAGAAAAGAGACCATACCTTAAATATGCCAGCAAAGCTGACTTTAGACATGCCGTTTACGAAACTACAGACGCCATACGTCGTCATCAATCAATTAATAAGACATTTGGCTGGAAACAAACACCCACGGCTGTTCCATACGCGGATGGCCTTTCATATGCCATTCCCTTGTTCGGAACCGGTCGCGACGCGGTAGACACTTATTATTCACTTCGTAGAGGCCAATATTGGAAAGCGGCCGGAAGCGCCGGCTGGACCGTGCTGGGTGGAGTTTCAGATGTTTTATTATTTACCGGTGTAGGAACCGCGGGAGGCGCTGCATTAAAAGGAGTTCGAGCCACAGGTGGCACGGTTAAGGCTGGCGCTAAAGGAGCGAGAGCTATTGAAATGAGCGCGAAATTAAGTAAAATTGCCACTTTCGCGACAAAAAACAGCGGCACAATTGCGCTTGGAGCAATGGGAATGGACCTGGGACGCGCTTTAATAACTCCTGAACTATCAGAAAGATACGATTTTTAATTAATGTCTTTCACCATATAAGTTCCTTCAAGACGATAACCCAGCTTTCTGTAATATTCTCTTACACCAATCCCGCTAATTACAGCAACTTTCTTGAACCCGTTTTTCCTGGATATTTCTTCAGCTTTTTGCATCATTTGTCTTCCAAGGCCGATATGTTGACTGGCTCCCGCCGTTTTTGAATCCACTTTTACTTGCTCACCATAGGTATGAACTTCTCTTATTAATGCGGCTCCTTCAAGCTCCGGAATAAAATGTTTTTTACCGTTTAAGCTATATGAAGAAAAGCGTAATCTTAATAATGAACACAACTTATCGTCCTTAATACGATCAAAACTTATAAAAAATTCCCGACCTTCTGAAGCTTCAAATTCTTTTACACGCATTTCCACGTCACTTAAAAGCACTTTTTCATCTTTTACCTGTCTGCATCTTATACATTTACATTTTTTGCCTTCCTTTGCCATTTCCGCGTGAATAAACTGTCTTAAATTTGACACTTTCGATCCTCCAATGATTGTAGTAGCTGGAATATCTCTTATTAATCTGGTTATTCTACAATACTCAGGCACCAGCGGCTTCACCTTGATCATTAATTTAATAAGCTCTTCATCAGAATATGGCAGATGCTCCCCTGCTTCATATTTATATTTAAGCATTGACCATGGAACAACCACGCAAGGATAAATTTTCAGCCAGTCGGGCCGATATGCCGGATTTTCAAATAACTCAACCATGTCTTCGTAATCTTGCCGTGGATTACTACCATATAAATTCGGCATCATATGGCAATTAATTTTATAAGCGGCGTCACGTATTAATTTAATTGCATTTTTTGTTTCCGCTATCCCATGTCCACGCTTATTAAGATCTAAAATTCTATCATTCAAACTTTGCACGCCTATTTCAATTTTTGTACATCCCAACCATCTTAATCTTTTTAATTCTTTTTCATTAATATGGTCCGGCCTTGTTTCAAATGACAATCCAATACACCTATTAGCCGCATTTTCGTTAATTTTTTGTGACTCTTCCAAAGTTTTTCCCTTTTTTTGAGGATAATTAAGCGCATCATAAATCCCTTTTGTAAAACTTGTTTGATATCTTTTTGGATAAAATGACCATGTACCACCCGATACAATTACATCAATTTTATCGGTATGATGTCCGGTTTTATTTAAACTGACCAGTCGATTTCGGGTTTGTTCAAATGCGTCAAAACCATTTAAAATAGCCCTCATGACAGCCGGTTCATTCGAAAGATAGCTTTTAGGCATTTTCGGTTCCGTAGGGCAAAAAATGCATTTACCAGGACACGGAAAACCCTTCGTTATAACGGTTATGTTTGCAATCCCGGAATGAGACCTGACTGATCTTTTTCTCAAAACTCTCTTTAGATCGTAATTTTCTTTAATTATTCCTTTTTGCAGCAAATTATCATATGCTTCTATTAACTCAACATTTGTAAAGGGCTTGCTTCTTTTCCCCGCGGTATAAGCATTTTTTTCTTTTTGCAGTTGCTTCCATCCATCAATTTTTTTGAATTGGATTGTTTTTATAAAATCTTCCGCCGATATTTGCTGGGATTCCATTATTCTAATATTTATGCTAGTTATTGATTATATGCACTTATTTCTAAAATGAAAGATAAAAAAATCAAAGAGTCGTTAAAAAAAGTGTACAATAATATTGCTGAAGATTTTTCAGTTTCACGAGCGCATATGGAAGATGATTACAAAGTACTACTGCCTTACTTCAAAAAAGGAACATTTATATTGGATTTAGGCTGTGGCAGCGGTCGCCTTGCGGCTTTTTTGAAAAATAATCATATTAAGACTCATTATATAGGAGTTGATAACAGCGAAGCTCTCATTAAAGTGGCGAAAAAAAACAATCCGGGTTTTAAATTTGAAATTGGAGATATTGAAAATTATGTAATTCAAGGCAAAAACCCCGATTTAGTCGTATGTTTCAGAACATTTCATCACCTTCCCTCAAGAAAATCCCGACGAAATTGTTTAAAAAACATACAAAATTTAACAGCATTAAATGGAAATATTTTTATCACAGTTTGGAATTTATGGCACAAAGATTTTAAACATAAATACAATAAA
>WJJQ01000109.1 GCA_014729615.1 Candidatus Peregrinibacteria bacterium
AATAGAAGGTCCATCCAAAAGCGTTGACCGTCTGTGGGGACCACTTCTATTGAAATTTCATTTCGGATGTCATCGGGTAAATCTTCCAACAGGTTGCCAACTGTTTCTTCCTGCTCTTTAAATGTGTATTTTTCAGTATCATCAATCAATGTGTAGTTGATGCGATTGTCCTCGACCTGGATTTCAGCTATTTCGCCGGATTTCGCTTCTTGCAAAAATTCATCAAGTGGAACTTTTTTTACGTTTCCGTCACCGGGATTCATAATTAAGAACAAACCCGCCGCAGCAAGAGCAATTATAATCAGATATATAAAATTCGATCCGGGTTTGTTGTTTTTAGGTTTCATTGCTGGTGGCATAATTTTTTTTTACAATAGTATTGCTTATTCTACTTTCTTTTATTTGTTTTTCAAGGATATTCTGGCAACTTTTGCATCTTTATCTTTTCTTATTTCAATAAAGTGGCCGGGGCCGAATTCTTTTTTCTTATTGCTGATGTTTTGTTCCAGTATTTTTCTTATTTGTTTGAGGTGATTTTGATTGAACTTATTGGTATTGCCGTGAATTTTTTTAAAGATGCGGGAGAGGATTGAGTTTTGAATTGTTAGGGCTTGATTTAAGAACTTATTTATTTCAAATTGATTGTTCTTGTAATTAGTTTTTATCCAGGAGTCGGTTTTGTTTTTAATGAAATTTGCTGTTTCTTTCAGATTCTCAATGTTTTCCTTTAGTGTTTTTTCCAGATTCGGATTGATTTTTTTTAATTCGGGAATGACATTTTGTCTTATTCTGTTGCGGGAATGGTCAATATTATAATTGCTGGAATCTACTCGGAATTTTTGTTTCCAGTTTTTCAATTGTTTTTCTATTTCATCTCTACTTATGTTTAAAAGTGGCCTGATTATATGTCTATTTTCATCTTTGAAATGGATTCCGGTTAGACCGGAAATGTTGGCTCCGCGAGTAAAGTTTAAAAGTATAGTTTCAATGTTATCGTTTAAATGGTGAGCGGTAATGATCCAATTTGCCTTGTATTTTTGTCGTAATTCTTCAAAAAATTCATACCTTTTATTGCGAAAATAGTCTTCAGCGTTTCCTTTTTTATGTTTTTCTATAATTATTTCTTCAAATGGTAAATTCAGCTTTTTTGATAGATTGTGAACAAAAATAGCGTCTTTTTCGTTTTCTTTTCCTCGAGTTTGATGATTAACATGGGCAATGATCAAATTCTTATATCCCCGTTTAAACAAATACAATAGTAAAAAAACAGAGTCGGCACCGCCGGAGACTCCCATAATCAGCCTGTCTTTTTTGCTAATATCTTTTAAATCTACCATGAATTAAGGTTTTGCTTTTGCATTATATCAATTACTGCGTCAATGTCATCATCATCGGCCGTAATATTCATTTGCTCTTTTGTACAGACGATGCATTGATGCTTTACTTGTCTGCCCTTGGGACTGTCAATAATTTCTATGGGAACCATTAATCCGTTACAATTTGATTTTCTGTCACCCGGTACATTTTCATCGACATGTTTGGAAAAAAGGCAATGTCGACAGTGATTCCTACATGTTTTTTTGGCTTTTTCATTGGTTTTTTTGCATTTTTCACAAATGAAGCCCGAATTGATGGTGATGAAGTTTTTTCTGGATTGAGTCATTATTGATAATATGGGCATTTTATGCTATTATAAGTAGATATTTTATAAAACAAAAACAAAAATGGAAGTGAACCAAATCAAAAATAAAAAATCACCATGGCTATTAGTTTCAGTTTTGATATTCGTTGTTGTAATTGCAGCTGCGGCTTACTTGAATTTTTCAAGGTCTTCAGCAAACAATGAAATTGAAAGAGTTAAGCAGGAAACTACTGATATTGAGAAGCAAATTGCTACACTTGAAACTGAAAACGTGGCAGGAGCCCAAAAAGCATCAGTTTGGCTAAGTGAGATTGAGGCTGATGAGGTTAAATGGTCGCGGGTTTTAAATCAAATTAATTCACTAATTCCATTGGATTCCGCCAGCAGAGAAAATAAAATCAATTTTCTTTCATATAGTGGAAGTAACAATGGAAGAATTGCATTGAATGGAGAAACCAGAGAGCAAAGCGCGGAGCCATTTCCCGATGTTGCGGAATTAATCGAGGCTTTCAACAATAATGGTTTCTTCCGCGATGCCCAGGTACCTTCAATTAGTAGAAACGAAACCGCTACAGGTGCTAAAAAGGCGAGTTTTATATTGAATGCGGAGTATGTAAGTCCTGACGCGGCGCAACCCGTATCACTGGCTCCCGAGTCAGAGAATGATGAATCCAATAATTAATTTATAAACCATGAATAATCCATTAGTTCAAAAAAGCAATACAGGTGCCAATTTAATAGGATTGGTTCTTATACTATTGGCTCTACTGGGAGCTGTATTTTATGTGCGTCCATTGTATGCCGACGTATCTAAAGCAAATGAAAATTTGCGAAACCAAGAAGAGATAAGAGATGAAAAATCCACTCAATTAAATGAGCTGATAGAGCTTGAGAAGGAATTGGAATCTTCATCGGAAGTTGAGGCCGCAAATACTCTTTTGTCTATTCCCGTCGAATTTGAGCAGGATGAATTAATTAGAGATCTGACCGATATGGCCATTGAAAATGATATGATTTTAAACGGTATCAGCTTCAGTATTCCGTCCAGTTCCGCACCGGGACAGATTTCTACGGCAAATATTAGTCTGAATGTGAATGGAAGTTTCACAAAACTTATATCTTATTTAAGAGATATTGAGGGGAATACCAGAAAATTGGTTGTAAAAAATATTTCGGTGCAGTTGGGTGATACCAGTTCACTTGTATCTCGGATTAATTTTAATCTGAATTTAGAAACTTATTTCCAAGGAATAATTTAAAATGAATCAAAACAAATCTAAAAAAGAATTAAAAAGTATTCTTAATAATACTTCGCAAGGAGCAAAGAGAAAGCAAGTTATTTATGGAGTTTATGACAGAGCTCGTCAGCCGCTGTTTACAAGAATAAATGATTTTTTAATTGATCATAGTCGCGTGCCGCTGGAAGAAAAAGCCTATTTTTATCATTTGCTGGCGGTAATGATTGATGCGGGTATTCCGCTGATTAAATCGCTAAGAATGCTTGCCAACAGAACAAAAAGCGAAAGGTTTAGTCGTGTTTTAAACACTGTTGCCTATAACATTACACAGGGTAAAAGTATGTCTGAAGGAATGGCTCGGTTTCCGGATGTTTTTGGAGAAATGGAAACCGGTGTTGTAAGTAGTGGTGAAGCGGCGGGAAATATGGATAAAATGTTATTCAAGCTGGCCGAACAAATTGAAAAATCACATTCGTTGCAAACGAAACTACTGACAGCATCTATTTATCCTATTGCAGTTTTATGTGTGATGATTGTGGTCGCCGCCGGAATGTTGATTTGGATTGTGCCAAGTCTTGTGGGACTTTTAAAGGACGGGGGACTTGAAGATAAGGATTTTCCCTTCGCTACAAAAATTTTAATGGGATTAAGTACGGTTATTTCCGACTATTGGTGGCTGATTATTTTTATTGTAGTAATTTTGGCGTTGATTTTTAAAACTTATACCGGTACTGATAACGGTAAATTTAATTGGGATTATTTTAAAATTAAGCTTCCCGTTGTTGGTCGTTTATTAAGAAGAGTTATGGTGATGCGTTTTGTTAGCATGCTTGGAATATTAATTGAATCAGGTGTTCCTGTCGTGCAATCACTGCAAATTATTGCCAAATCTATGAGTAATGAACTGTACAAATTAAAAACATGGGAAGTTATTTCACGCGTGCAAAAAGGAGACAAAATTTCGCAGAGTTTGAATGAAGCTCCTTTATTGTTTGATGAAACGGTTGTGCAAATGTTAAATGTAGGTGAGAAATCCGCATCGATAGGTAAAATATCGGATAAGGTTGCCGACCATTATGATCGTGAAATTGATAACGCATTAAAGCGTTTAACAAGCTTGTTTGAACCGATTTTAATTATATTTGTCGGTATCACTGTCGCAATTTTGGCACTGGCGATTTTAACCCCCATTTTCTCATTAAGTAGTTTAGTTTAATTAACCCATTATGTTGCGACGAAAAGGATTTACACTAGTAGAAATGTTAATCGTTATCGCCATAATGGCGATATTGGTTTTTGTGGCAATTAGCAGTTTTACTGCGGCAAGAAGGTCGGCTAAACTTGATATAGCAGCGGATTCAATTGTCAGCGAAATACGAGCCATGCGTTCCGCTACGAAAGTCGGGCGCGTGGAAAATGTTGATGATAAGGTTAAATGTTATGGCTTATTGATTTCAAAAGAAGAGCCCTACGTTCGGCGAATGGAAATGGATTATGCTTCGATCAAAGGAAATGAAGCCGACATTTGCGATGCGTCCACCGTGGACTATTCGGTTTTTGAATCTATTGAAGATTTGGAAATAAGCGAAATTGAAAAGTTTGAAACAGATGTGAATGATGTTGCCATTGTTTTTAAACCACCTTTTGGAGATGGGCTCGTTGCCGGTAAAAATTTGGTTTTCGAAGACTCGATTCCGTCGGAAAAAGAAATATACATTAATGTTTCGATTCCTAATCGAGACGAAACAAGAATAATAAAATATAATGCTTTAAACGGTAATGTGGAAAGACTTTATGTTCAACAATAGTAAAGTAAAAAAAGGTTTCAGTTTACCAGAGGTCATGGTTGGAATGACAATTCTTGTGTTGGTCATTTTTGCATCCACAAATCTGATTGTAACAATTATTCGAAACAATACTGCAAATATTAACACAATGATTGCGCATGGATTGGCACAAGAAGGATTAGAGGCGGTGCGTAATATGCGTGATAGTAATTGGCTTTTAAATGCTGATTTTGAAGGTAAAGTCAGGAATACATCTATTTGGGGTGATGCATTGCCGGCTGTTGGTAACGAACAATATTATGCTGTTAATTTGAAAAATTTTGATACGGTTACTAATCGTGATTTGATTAGAAACGAAGATTTGTTGGTAAATTATACGCCGTGGTCTCTAAGTTTACTGGGAAGCACCGAGCCTGATACTGATGATGAAATTAGAATTATGAAAGAAGAAGATATTGCCGGCAGTGGCCGGGTAATTTTTAAGCATGCCGATTTTGCAGTGTCGGATAATAGTGAAACAAATTTCTATAGATATTTGAAAATAAACAGAAGCGAGGAAGACAGAATGCATGTTCAATCTGTAGTGAAATGGACTGAAAACGGTCGCGATAGAAATGTTACTTTAACAACAATATTAACCAACTGGAATCAAGGACAATTATGATTAATCCAAAAACTAAAAAAGGATTTACATTGATTGAGTTATTGATTGGAATAACAATTTTTGTAGTGTTTATGGGAGTTGTCGCTCAGTCTTACATTTCAATTGTTCGTAGTTTCAGGCAACAGAATGAAATTAGAAAAGTTTATGGAGAAGTGAGAGATTTTATGGATTTTTTGGCTGAAGAAGCGCGATTGAGTGCTGTTGACTATTCATGTTACGACACCGGTGTAAGCAGTTGTATTGAACCGGATTTGAGTTTGAATCAGGGATTCACGGATACAATAGTTTTAAGAAATAAAAACGGTTTGGAACAAACCGTGATCAGTTTTGATGAAAATGTAACGGTGCAAAAATGGGAAAAACAAAGTGGAACGTGGATTTTACAGGACGGTTACACCGAGGCTATTCAAT
>WJJQ01000110.1 GCA_014729615.1 Candidatus Peregrinibacteria bacterium
AAAGATATTTTGCAAAAACGAGCCTATACGATTGTGCCCGTTCCTCTGCATAAAAAACGTCTGCGGTTTCGGGGCTACAATCAGGCGGAAATACTTGCAAAACAACTTGGTGATCCCCAAACAAACATTATGAAGCGCATTAAATATAGTAAGCCGCAAATGGAACTTTCCGCTGAAGCGCGCAAAAACAACGTTAAAAATGCGTTTGCTTGCTTGGAGCAGAATAAAAACGATAATCCCGTTCTGCTGGTTGACGATGTGGCTACCACCTTATCCACTTTAAATGAATGCGCCAAAGTTTTAAAAAGTGCCGGATACAAAAAAGTGTATGCAATTTGCCTGGCTCGCAGTATAATTGGCACTTGAACTTGATCCCGGCCCATGAAAAAAAATGTAATCGGAATAGACGCGTCAAGGTACAAACACGATAATCCAACAGGTGTGGAATGGTATTCTTATCATTTGCTTAATAGATTGGTGCCGCTTTTGGGCAGAGATCATAATTCCGAAATACGGCTTTACGCGCCCGAAGACTTTCAATTAATGGAAGATACTCCTTTTAACGTCAAAAAGAAAATCATCCCCGGAAAAAAGTATTGGACGATCTTTCATTTCAGCAAAGAAATGCTGTTTAACAGGCCCAATGTACTTTTTGTACCTTCCCACACCTTGCCGTATTTTTGTCCGCGCAAAAGCATTGTTACCATTCACGATATTGCGTTTAAATTTTTTAAGGACGCTTATACGCGCAAAGAATATTGGTTGCAAAACAGGGCTGTAAAACGGGCCGTTCGCAAAGCGTGGAAAATTATAGTACCCAGTGAAGCGACCAAAAACGACCTGATTAAAGAATATAAATGTAAGGCGGAAAAATTGGTTGTTATTCCTCATGGGGGGCCTGATTATCCCAAATTAATTCAATGGAAAGATGCGGAAAAGAAGGAACTTCTTAAAAAATTCGGTCTGAAAGAACGCGATTTGTATGTTTTTTTCGTGGGCAGGCTTGAAAGAAAAAAGAATCTGGTTCGCCTGATTGAGGGGTTCAAACGGGTTTTGAATGAATACCCGGATTGGAAATTGGTTTTGGCCGGTGGAAAAGGCAACGGCTATGAGGAAATAGTTGAAGCTGTTGATAAGCAGGGATTAAGCGAAAACGTATTAATGCCGGGATACATCAGCGAAAAGGAAAAACAGTTTTTAATGAGCGGAGCCCGAATTGTTGCGTTGCCGTCGCTTTATGAAGGCTTTGGTTTACCTATTCTGGAAGCGTTCGCATTGCGAAGACCTGTTGTAACATCAAACATTTCCTCCATGCCTGAAGTAGCGGGCGGAGGGGCTCATTTGGTGAATCCGCTGGATGCGATCGACATTGGCGTTGGATTAAAACGCCTTGTTTCAGACGGCTTTTATGTGAACAAATTAATTGTTCAGGCTGACGAGCAGGTTGAAAAATTTTCATGGGAAAAAGCCGCCCTGAAAACACTGGATCTTCTTGTTTAAACTTTGTAAACTTTGCCTTCCACTTTGGCCTTGAATTGAACTTTCATCCCTACATGATCGCCTTTTTTCGCTCTGATTACCGGCTTGCGGTCAATTTGAATTTCCGCTACGGGTTGGTAAAAAAGACCATCTTCTCCTTCGATAATCAGAGTATCTCCACTCTTCAAAAATTTGTTAAGCTTAATTATCGCCACATCGATTTTGTCCAAATAATGGGTAATTGTACCGGTTTGCTCCAGTAATTGGGCTTTTTTTGGTGCAAATGGAGCCTTGGGCGCTGTACTAATTTTTTGTTCAACTCTTAGTGAAGGTGTATTTAGCCGGCTCTTTACTTGTCTTCTTGAAGTCACTTTTTTGCCCGCTTCCTTGCGGTCCAGCGCGGTCATTATTAATTTTTGTCTGGCCCTGCTAACAAGCTGGGCTTTTCGCATGAAAGCCGGTACTTTTAATGCTTCAGGATCATTGTATTTATTCATATCTGCATTATAATTTGAAATGTAAAACTAGTCTATATTCAAACAAAATGGATAATAAAACGATTGCCGGAATATTTGATGAAATCGCAAATATTCTGGAAATAAAAGGTGAAAACAGGTTTAAAATTTTGGCTTATTCAAAAGCGGCCCGCATTATAGAGGAACTTGGGCAAGATTTAGCTGACATTTACAAAAAGAATCCGGCTGATTTGGAAAAGTTGCCGGGTATTGGCAAAGATTTGGCTCAAAAGATTGCTGAACTAATTAATACAGGAAGTTGCGCCTACCACAAACAACTTTTAAAAGGCTTTCCCATGGGTCTTCTGGCAATGCTAAAAATCCGCACGATGGGTCCCAAAAAAGTTAAACTTTTTTATAATCAATTGGGGATAGACTCCCTACCAAAGCTAAGGCAAGCCGCAGAAGAAGGTAAATTGCAAAATTTACCGCGGATGGGTAAAAAAAGTGAGGAGGAGATTCTGCGCGCGTTGGATGAAATTGAAAAATATAGTTCAAGAATGCCGCTTGTTGAAGCTTTAAATATTGCTCCCGCCATTGTGGATTACATGAAAAAATGTGAGTCCGTGAAACGGGTTGAATATGCAGGAAGCGCCAGACGTAAAAAGGAAACTGTTGGTGACATAGATATTCTCGCAACGGGTTCCAGCGCGGATAAAATTATTAAATTTTTCATTGATTATCAGGAAGTGGCAAATGTAATTGCTCATGGTGACACTAAAAGTTCCGTTATTTTGAATACGGGTGTTCAGGTGGATTTACGAGTTGTTCCCGAAAAAAGTTTTGGTGCTGCTTTCCATTATTTTACGGGATCAAAAGACCATAATGTTGCGCTTCGCCAGCGAGCAATTGACATGGGCATGAAAGTGAATGAATATGGCTTGTTTAAAGGTAAAAAGCAAGTTGCCGGAAAGACCGAGTCAGAGCTTTATAAAGCTCTTGGGCTTGTGTATATTCCTCCGGAACTGCGTGAAAATCATGGCGAAATTGAAGCCGCCGAAAAAAAACAACTTCCGCATTTGGTGGAGATGGAAGATATCAAAGGCGATCTTCACCTTCACACTAATGCGAGCGATGGTTCGCACCCGTTAGAGAAAGTGTTTAAGGCTTATAAAAAAGCCGGATTTAAGTATATTGCAATAACAGACCACTCCCCTTCCGTTCGGGTTGCGGGTGGCATGGATTCAGATGGCTTCAAAAAGCAGTGGAAAGAAATCGAGAAACATAATGATGAGAATTTTCGTGTTTTAAAAGGTACGGAATGCGATATTTTAGCCGACGGGTCACTTGATCTGCCGGATTCATTATTGAAGGAAATGGATATTGTGATAGCATCCGTTCATTCTCGTTTTGGCATGGATGAGAAAGAGATGACTGAACGTGTGATTAAAGCTATTAAAAATCCGCTTGTGAATATATTAGGTCACCCTTCCGCGCGTTTAATTGGCCAACGGGAACCCATTGCGTTGAGCTTTAAAAAAGTTTTTGAAACAGCAGCAAAAAACAAGGTCGCTCTCGAAATAAATTCTCAGCCTTCTCGCATGGATCTGCAAGACATTTATTGCAAAACTGCCAAAGAAATGGGATGCGTTTTTGCCATCAACAATGACATGCATTTACTTGATGAAATGGACAATTTGCAGCTGGGAGTTTCAATTGCCCGACGCGGCTGGCTGGGAAAAAGGGATATCGTGAATACCTGGTCTGTAGAAAAGCTTTTGGAATTTTTCGCGTAGAAAAGCCATCACCTGTCATCGGCAAGATGTTCAATGTCGTGTTGTTTTGGCGAGTCTGTCCAGCGCACTAGCACAATTTATATAAAATGTGGCCTAATCATTAAAAGTTGATATAATGCGCTTATGAAAGTTGCATTGGTACATGATTTTTTAACAAAGCTGGGAGGAGCCGAAAGGGTATTGAAGACATTTGCGGAAATGTATCCTCAGGCGCCGATTTTCACCTTGCTATACGACGAAAAAGCGTGTGGAAAAGTGTTTCCCAGGGAACGGGTAAAGACTTCCTGGTTACAAAAACTCCCGAGTGCTCTTAGAAAAAGGCAAAAGTTTTTGTTCCCATTGATGCCGCGTGCCATAGAAATGTTGGACTTAAGCGACTATAATCTAATTATCAGTTCAAGCAACGCATACGCTCACGGTATTTTGACGCCATCGGATTCCGTGCATATTTGTTATTGTCATTCTCCAATGCGCTATGCCTGGGACTATGCCCACAAATATATGGAAGAACAAAAAGCCGGTCGCTTTGCCAAGGGACTGGCCGGAAGAATGATAAAAAATGTGCGTTTTTGGGACCAAATCGCCTCGGACAGACCTGATTATTACATTGCGAATTCTTATCATGTCAGTCAGCGTATTGGTAAGTATTATCGCCAGAAATCCGAAATAATATATCCGCCCGTGGAAACCGACAGATTTCGCGCCAATGAAATCCACGAGGATTATTACTTGATTGTATCAACCTTAACTCCGTATAAAAAAATTGTTCAAGCGGTTCAGCTTTTTAACAAGATTCAAAGAAGATTGGTCGTGATTGGAGACGGGCCTCAAAGAAAGTATTTGGAGGCGGTGGCGGGGCCGACCGTGGACATTTTGGGTCGCAAAGATGATGAAACAGTTAAGACATATTTGCAAAATTGCAGGGCTTATATCATGCCCAATGAAGAGGATTTTGGAATTTCTCCGGTTGAAGCCATGGCTTGCGGCAAACCGGTTATCGCCTACGCAAAGGGAGGTATTCTTGAAACCGTAATCCCGGGTAAAACGGGCGTGCTTTATCTTGAGCCGACGTTTGCGTCGCTGGAAGATGCACTCGGACGCTTTTTGACAAACGAATACGACTTTAAACCTCATACAATTCGCAGGCATGCTTTACAGTTTTCGGAAGATAAATTTAAGGAAAATTTTAAAAAATTCGTGGATACTGTTGCTAGTCGACATTCGCTTTGTTAATATCTGAGCCTGCCGTTTAACACAGATTATGTCCTTATATAGAAAATACAGACCACAGACTTTCAGCCATTTGGTGGGACAACAACATGTCAGCACCACTCTTTCAAATGCCGTTAAACTTGAAAAAGCAAGTCACGCTTATTTGTTTACCGGGCCTCGCGGTACGGGCAAAACTTCATCGGCAAGACTCCTTGCCAAAGCAATAAATTGTACAGACCGAAGTGTTGAAGGTGAACCTTGCAACAAATGTGAGATTTGCGTTGATATTACCGACGGAAGACTGATTGATTTGATTGAAATCGATGCGGCGTCAAACCGTGGTATTGATGAAATCCGTGATTTAAGGGAAAAAATTAATTTTGCTCCAACCAGAGCCAAAAGCAAAGTTTACATTATCGACGAAGTGCATATGTTAACAAAAGAGGCTTTCAATGCGCTTTTAAAGACATTGGAAGAACCGCCTGAGCATGTTTATTTCATTCTCGCGACTACGGAAGTTCATAAAATCCCCGAAACAATTTTATCAAGATGCCAGCGATTTGATTTCAGAAGAATTGAAGATTCCGTTTTATTGGAGCGTTTAAAATTCATTGCTGATCAGGAAGGAATTAAAGCTGATGATGCTTCTTTAAAATTGATTGTGCATCACAGTGAAGGAGGACTTCGCGACGCGATTGGCCTGCTTGAACAATTAAATGTGAATAATAAAATCACTATTGAAGAAGCCTGTATGGTGCTTGGCGCCAGTGGGTTTGAAAGCCTGGAAAAGCTTTTTGCATTTTTACAAAACAATGAGTCAAACAAAGCCATTGACGAAATAAGCAATTTGTATGGAGCAGGTGTGGAACTGGGCTATTTTACAAAACGCTTTTTGGAATTTTTGCGCAAAAAAATGATAGAATCCGTGCAAAAAAATGACTCGGCCGATACAAAAAAAATATTGGATTTGATCGAAAATTTTCAAAGTGCTTATGAGCAATTCCGCTATTCAAGCATTGCGCAATTGCCATTGGAAATAGCTATTATTAAAAGCTGTACGGGGACTCCGCAAGTGGCGGAAAAACCGATTGTTGAGCCTGTAACACAGTCCGTGAAAGAGGAACGTGCCCATCAAAATATTGCCGAAACGCGGGAAGAAAGTCTTAATTTGGATATTTTACGTCAAAAATGGCCGGCAATTATAAAAAACATCAATAATCCAATTGTAAAAAGGTCTCTTCAAATGGCAAAACTGGTAGATTTGCAGGGATTCAGCATTACGGTTGCTTTTACAACGGATTTTTATAAAGAGAAAATAATGGAAACGGAAAACAAGAATGAAGTGGAAATTGCTTTTAACAAAGTGCTTGGCCATCCGTATAAAATGATTGCCGAGGTGCAAAAAATCGTTGAAAACGTTACCGCAAACGACGTAATGGAAGTTTTTAGCGAAGAATCTTTTTAATTCTTTAATCCTGCGATTTCTATAAATTCTTCTTCACTGATGATTGGAATATCGTGTTTTTTCGCGTCATTTAATTTTCCACCCGGATTCTCCCCGGTGATCAAATAATTTGTTCGGCTTGAGATGCTGCTGGAAACCTTTCCTCCCAGGTTTCGAATTAATTCTTTGATTGCATCGCGGGACATTTGTTTTAAAGTTCCGGTAACAACAAACGTAATGCCTTTTAGCACCTGATCTTCGCCTTCTTTGCTTAATAACTGAACACCTACCTTTGAAAATTTTTCTAAAAGTGCAATGTTTTTTCCGTCATGAAACCATTTGCAAATTTCATCGGCCATTTTTTCTCCAAATCCCTCAATTTCCGTTAATTTTTCAACGGTCATTTGATTCCCAACTTGTATTATTTCAGCAAAGGTCAGCTTATCACCGATTTTTTCCGAATTAATATAATGTGCCAGCTCTAATGCCGATTCCTCACCAACAAGAGGAATCCCCAGCGCGTACAACAATCTCTCCAAAGGTATTTTCATCTTCTCTTGAATGGCGCGAACGGTATTTTGCGCTCGCTTTTCCTTGAATAGCGGTAATGTCAAAAAATCTTCTTCGGTTAAAGTAAAAATGTCAGCCATGTCATTAACTAATCCATGCTCAATTAATTGAATCACCACCTTTTCACCCACACCATC
>WJJQ01000111.1 GCA_014729615.1 Candidatus Peregrinibacteria bacterium
AATCCTTACGCTTATTTCGAAATAAGAAACTAAAAAGAGCTTAAGAAAGCCAAAATATATGGCCAAAGAGGTAATAGAAATTATAGGGGAAGTTTTAGAATCACTCCCCAATGCGATGTTTAGAGTTAAATTGCTTGACGAAGCGTACAAGGACCACGAAATATTGGCTCACATATCGGGCAAAATGAGAATCAATCATATTCGAATTCTTCCCGGTGATAAAGTCACGATTGAACTGACACCGTACGATTTACAAAAAGGACGCATTATATTCAGACACAAACACGAACGTAAAAGACCGCAAGAAGCTCCGAATCTGAATGAAATGCAACCGCTGACAGAACCGACAAATCCCGAAGAAACTGCATCTTCTTAAAAAAATAACCATGAAAGTAAGATCATCTGTAAAAAAAATGTGTGACAAATGTCAAATTATCAGGCGTAAAGGCGTGGTACGTGTAACATGCAGTACAAAAAAACATAAGCAAAAACAAGGATAATCATTAAATATTATTAATTATGGCCAGAATAGCCGGAGTAAATCTACCGAAAGAAAAAAGAGTTGAAGTTGGACTAACTGCCATTTATGGCATTGGAAGAAGTCAAAGTAGCCAGATCCTTTCCAGCGCCAAAATCAATCCTGATACAAAAATTAAAGATCTAACCGAAGATCAATTAAACATTTTACGTGAAAAAATCGAAAAAATGCTTGTTGAAGGTGACCTTAGAAGAAGAACGCAAATGGACGTAAAACGTCTGCAAGAAATCAACTCGTACAGAGGATTCAGACACAGAAGAGGATTGCCCGTACGTGGACAAAAAACCAAGAAAAACGCCCGAACCAGAAAAGGAAGAAAGAAAACCGTGGCGAATAAGAAAATAGCAACTAAATAATAATTAATAACTACCAATGGCTGACGATAAGAAAAAATCAACCAGAAAAAAACCGAAAAAGAGATTGGTAACCGATGGAAAAGCTTATATTCAAGCATCTTTCAATAATACAATCGTCACAATAACAGACGAAGCCGGCGAAGTTTTGGGTTGGAGCAGCGCGGGAGCAAACGGATTTAAAGGTCCGAAAAAAGCTACACCTTACGCCGCGCAAGTTGCGGCGGAAAAAGCGGTTGAAAACGCCAAAGTTTACGGAGTCGAAAGAGTACACGTCTTTATTAAAGGAGCCGGAACAGGACGAGAACAGTCAATCAGAGGACTTCAAAACGGCGGCATCCAGGTGGAATCACTTACAGATACAACCGCGATCCCTCATAACGGGTGTCGCGCTAAAAAAACCAGAAGAGTTTAATATTTAATAATAATATGGCTAGATACACAGGACCAAAATACAAACTATGTCGAAGAGAAGGAATCAATCTCTTCGGTAACGAAAAGTTCAACAAAGGAAAAAAAACATACGGACCGGGGCAACACGGACCTAAAAATGTTTTTGCCAAACCGAGCGAATATGCAAGACAATTAAGAGAAAAGCAGAAACTGAAAAGACTGTTCGGTGTATCTGAAAAGCAAATGCGTAACTATTATGACGAAGCATCCAAGAAAAAAGAAATTACAGGTAACGCGCTTTTAAAAATTCTGGAAGCAAGGCTGGACAATGTAATTTATAAATCGGGTCTTGCGAGCACCAGACCTCAGGCCAGACAAATAGTTAATCATGGCCATATTTCGGTCAATGGAGTACGAGTAAACATACCTTCATATCAAATCAAGGTCGGAGACAAATTTCAAGTTATTGAAAAAATAAAAAAATCTCCACTTTATTCGGAATTGGATAAACAAAAATTCGCCCCTGCAAAGTGGTTAAAAGTTGACTTGAAAAATTGCAATGGCGAAGTTACCAGAGCCTTGGAAGTACAAGACTTGGAACAGGCTGTTCAAACCAGTTTGGTTGTTGAGTACTACTCTAAGTAAAAAATAAATAATACATAACCACGTCTCGAATGCATCAGATTCAAGCCGAAATCGGCATTCCGAAAATTAAGACAGAAAAAATCAGTGATACTCACTCAATTTTTACTGTCAGTCCGTTGCCCCCCGGGTATGGAACAACAGTCGGAAACAGCTTCAGAAGAATTTTACTTTCTTCATTGCCGGGAGCATGTGTTACAGGAGTTAAAATTAAGAATGTAAGTCATGAATATTCCAGTGTTAAAGGTGTAAAAGACAGTGTTCTTGATATCACTTTAAATCTGAAAATGCTTAGACTTAAAAAGTCTAATTCAGAACCTTCGGTTCTTACATTATCTGTAAGTAAAGAAGGTGAAGTTAAGGCAAAAGACATTAAATGCCCCAGCGAAGTTGAAATTTTAAATCCGGAACTTTATATCACAACACTTGAAAAAGGAGCCAAGCTTGAAATGGAATTAATTGTAGAAAAAGGTGTTGGATACACTCCCGCTTCTTTGCGACAAAAAGAAACTACAGATGCTGAATTGATCATTTTGGATTCCGTTTACACACCCGTTAATAAAGTTAAATACGAAGTTCAGTCCGCACGTGTCGGTCAAATGACAAACCTCGACAAACTGTTACTTGAAATAATTACTGACGGATCAATCACTCCTGAAGACGCGCTAAAATTCGCATCCAACATTCTTCAATCATACTTCAACCTGTTTAACCAGGAAAATGCCATTGTCGAAGCGGATTTCATGAGCGACTTCAACAAGATCCAGGCCAAAGAGGAAGAAGAGGAAAGAAACAAACCGGTGCAAGAAAGCTACACTCCCATTGAAATACTTGGATTCTCTCCACGAACATTGAACGCGTTAATCAACGGTGGAATCGGATCAGTCGAACAATTGGAGAAATGCACCGAAAGTAAGTTGACTAATTTACGCGGATTTGGTAAAAAAGCGCTCACAGAAGTTAAAGAAGCTTTGGAAACCAAAAATAAAACTTTAGCTCAAGATTAATCAAAGAATAAAAACAACAAACCATGAGACATAACGTAAAAAAAACATCATTAAATCTGCCTGCGGGACAAAGAAAACTGCAGTTAATGAATCTGGCGACAGATCTGATGTTACATGAAAAAATCAAGACAACGGAAACAAGAGCTAAAGCTATCAAACCGATTATAGACAGATTGATCAACAAAGCTAAAAACCCCAATAAGGTTATCGCAATCCGTGAAGTTTCTTCTTTCATTACGCAAAAAAAAGCATCAAAGAAACTTATCGACGATATTGCGAAAAGATATGATAACAGAAACAGCGGATACACCAAAATGACCAAACTCGGATTCAGAAACGGTGACGCGGCTTCTCTAGTACAAATTGAACTGACTAAATAATAAACGATGAAAACATTCTCACCAAAAAAAGAAGCAATTGAAAGAAAATGGTACCTTGTGGACCTGAAAGGAAAAACATTGGGTCGCGCATCAACCGTAATTGCCAATTTATTAAGAGGAAAAGACAAACCCATTTTTTCCCCGCATGTGGATTGCGGTGACTTTGTGATTGTTATCAACGCAAAAGACATTCACACCACTGGTAACAAAGTTGCAAAAAAAGAATATCACAGACATAGCGGATACCCCAGGGGACACAAAGTTACCACAATGGCCGAAGTTCTGGAAAAACACCCTGAACGCGTGGTTGAAAAGTCAATTGCGGGAATGATTCCGAACAACAAATTAAAGAAAGACATTTTAAAAAAATTAAAGGTTTTTGCTGACGCCGATCACAAGCATGAAGCGCAAACACCTACTCCATTAGAAATATAATTTTTAAATAAATATGCCAGCAAAAGCGACAACAGACACAAAACCTAAAGCAAGAAAAGCGGGAGAATACATTTATTCCGCCGGAAAAAGAAAATCTGCCGTAGCGAGAGTAAGAATCTACACTAACGGAAAAGGTGACATTATTGTAAACGACAGACCCGCGGACAAATATTTCACGTTGCTGGCAAGCAAGGGACTTATTACATCACCTCTTAAGTTAACCGGTATGGCCAAGAAGGTAGACATCACCGCCAAAGTATCAGGCGGTGGGGTCAGCGCCCAGGCCGAAGCGTTAAGACATGGAATTTCACGCGGATTGCTTGAACTTAATCCTGAACTTCGCGCCACCCTTAAAAAAGCCGGCTTCATCACCAGAGACGCACGTATTAAAGAACGTAAAAAACCCGGTCTTAAACGAGCAAGACGCGCTCCACAGTTCAGCAAACGTTAAAATTATTCTTCAGCGGGACCCACCACAACCACCGTCGAATTATCACGCGGTGCCGGCATTAAGAAATCTGCATATCCATCGTTAAAACTACATGTCTTAACACCTCCGATATTCATCAACTTTTGCGAAAGTTCAATATCTTTCCTTGCTTCTTCAACATTTTTACCGGCAACACAATTTATTAATTCTTCATTGCTAAGATCATATCCATCAGAATACATAACTAACAATGCATCATCGGGTATAAATAAATTTGAAACAATTCTTCGCTTATTTTTGTCGTACATTTCCACCAATGAATCATAAACTACATTTAAAGTACCTTCTTCCAACGCGCATTCCAGCGCTTCTCTGGCAGACATTTCATCAGCCACCATATAATGAAAAACCGCATTAATTACTGTATTTTCAAAAAAAATTTTGCCATCACTTATCACTTTTAATCTGACATCACCGGAATGATTAAAATTTATATGATTTTTATCGATAAATTCGATCACTCCATGCACGGCATTACTTAAATTTGCTGACTGAATTGTTCCTCCGTTATAAAATTTCTGCAATTTCTTCCTATAAAAATAATTCAATGTTTCGAGTGCCTCAGCCGAACTAAAAATTGCCTCATTAAGACCACCTTTAGTATTGGCAAGCACTTTGGCGCCAGCCAAAGCGGCAAATTCAGAACTGACTCCATTGCTTATTCCATCACAAATAACTAAACGCTTATTAGCTTCATTAAAAGCAAAAGAATCTTCATTATTAATTTTATCCCTTCCATCACCAAGAACACTCCATGTCGAGATAGAAAATTTTCTACCGGACACCGACCCCCTTGCCTCCTTATTTCCCCCAATAACAGGCACAATACAAGCATTTTCCGCATTTGGTTTCATGGTCTCTCTATTTACCAAACGCAATGCCAATCCATTTTTTTTCCCATTAGCCTTAATTTCAACAGAATCATCAAAATAAATTTTGATGATTATATGATCAGAATCAACTCCCTTAACACCATTGAAACAGTTGCGAAAATTATTTCTTCCTATTTCATAAGTCACATATTCTTCACTCGAATCTTCTAAGCCGAAAGAGTTTGGGAAAGGCAATAATACTTCATAATCATTGGGGAAAATAAACGAAAAGGAGCCATAACCTTCATTATTTACAAAATTATAAACAAGTCTTCCAAGCGCTTCGCCGGTTGTTGAAACCACACCTAAATCCGAATCAAGCAATTCATCACCCTGAATCTTTAATTTTTCGCCTTTGTTTAAAGTTTTAAAATTACTTCGCAACCCACTGTCCTCACAATCCTCAACTTCCCTTTCAAAACTAATTTGCTTATTTAATGACATCTTTTTTAAAATTACGCATATTAAATTATATCATTTTTACATTTTTTCCAATGTGTTATTATCAAATTCCAATTAATATAATGCAATGAGATTCGATTTATTAACAATTTTCCCGGATATTTTCAAAAGTTATTTTAACGAAAGCATCATTAAAAATGCTTTAAACAATGATAAAATAATAATAAAGGTTCACGACATACGAAAATTCAGCAAAGACAAGCACAAAAAAGTGGATGACGTGCCGTATGGAGGAGGTCCGGGAATGATCATGACACCACAACCGATTTACGATTGTATTCAATATGTAAAAAAAAACAACAACGGTCCCGTCATATATATGAGTCCGGCGGGTGATATTTTGTCACAAAACAAAGCTCAAAGACTTTATAAAACTCTGAACGGTGCCGGGGGCGCCATTATTTTATGCGGAAGATATGAAGGAATCGATCAAAGAATCATTGATTTATGCGTGGATAAACAAATATCAATTGGGAAATACGTTTTAACGGGAGGGGAACTGCCCGCGATGGTCTTAATTGATGTTTTAAGCCGCTTTATTCCGGGAGTTTTGGGAACACATGACTCTATTGCCGAGGAAAGCTTTTCAAAGGCTTTAAAAGGTAAAAAAGAATATCCTCATTACACAAGACCCGTAATGTTCAAAAGCAAAAAAGTACCCGATGTTCTTCAGTCGGGCCATCATGCCAAAATAAAAAAATGGCGTGAAGATAATCTCAGATAGTCAAAAAACTCTTAAAAAAAACATTTAAATATGCTATTATATATGGATATTTGTAATTTTTGCATATTTTAAATGCTTTCAAAAAAAGAGCTCAAAGAATTATTTGAGGAACACAAAACCAACGAAAAAGGGCTTGATTCAGAAGAAATTGAAGCCCGTAGAAAGGAACATGGCTGGAATCAACTGAAAGAAAAAAAGAAAAAGCCATTAATCATTGTTTTTCTTGAGGAATTTAAAGATTTATTGGTAATAATTCTAATTATTGCCGCGGTCCTGGCACTTATTGCGGGTGAGATCGCCGACGGAATTGTCATTCTTTCCGTTGTATTTCTTAATGCAACTATAGGATTCATTCAAAAATTCAAAGCGGAAAAAGCCATAGAAGCATTAAAAAAACTGGTATCACCCCATGCCAAAGTCATGCGGAACGGCCGGGCAATGCAAGTGGAAGCTAAAGATTTGGTACCGGGAGACATATTGATTCTAAGTGAAGGAGACAGCGTCACGGCCGACGCTGTATTATTTGAAGCGAACGAACTGGAAGCCGCAGAAGCCGCCCTTACGGGAGAATCCACTCCGGTATCAAAACATACTGTTCATGAAAGCAAAGAAAACGAAATAGCAGCGGAAAAAGTAAACATGGTATTCATGGGAACCAACATCACCCATGGTAGTGGTAAAGCTGTCGTGGTCGCAACCGGGATGAAAACACAAATGGGTAAAATCGCCGAGCTTACATCCACCACAAAAAAAGACAAAAGTCCGCTTGAAAAAGAATTACACAGAATTGGTATTTTTGTGGGAAAAGTGGCTCTTGCGATTTCAGTTATTTTATTTATTGTAGGATTCTTTTTACAAGGCAAAGCGCTTATTGAAAACATATTATTTGCCAGCTCGGTGGCAGTGGCGGCCGTCCCGGAAGGTTTGCCCGCGACAGTAACAATAGCTTTGGCCATAGGAGTGCAACGGTTAGCTCGTAAAAATGCCATTGTTAAACAATTATCCGCAACCGAAACGCTTGGATCAACAACAGTCATATGTTCCGATAAAACCGGTACGTTGACCAAAAACGAAATGACAGTTAAAGAACTGTATTTCAATGATCACGAAGCATCGGTTCACGGTGTGGGATACGCACCCAAAGGTTATTTAAACATTCAGGAAAACGGCAAAAAACTGGTTTCAATAGGACAAAACACCGGTCCATACGACGATTATGAAATCACAACCAAAAGTCTGGATGACCTTGAAAAAGAGCATGAACATGTCCACAGTTCACTGAAATTGTTTATGGCCGTTTCTTCTCTTTGTAATAACGCCAGTCTCAGTCAGAAAAACAACAAATGGCAGGCAATAGGTGATCCTACCGAAGCCGCTTTGCTAACACTTGCTGAAAAAAGCGGATTCACCAAAAAATCCCTGGAAAAAGAATTCGAAAGAGTTATTGAAATATCATTCGATTCCGACCGTAAAATGATGACGGTTATAGTAAAAAACAAAGAAGGTAAATATTTCGCATTAACCAAAGGAGCACCCAACGCGATTTTTGAAAAATCATCCACCTTTTTACAAAATGGCAAGCATGAAAAATTCGACAGTAGCAGAAAAATGAAGAACGAACTGCGCAATGACGACATGGCCAAGAACGCCTTGCGCGTATTGGCATTCGCTTATCGTGAACTTGATAAAGATGAAATTAAAAAACTAAATAAAGAAGAAAAAGTCGACAAAAAATCCATTGAAAAAGACTTAACCTTTCTTGGACTTGTGGGAATGATCGATCCTCCCCGCCCGGAAGTTAAAGACGCTGTACAAATGGCCAAACAAGCTCATTTACGCGTTTATGTAATTACGGGGGATCACGGTTTAACCGCCGCGGCAATAGCCAAACAATTAACTATTATAAGTGACGATCGTGAGCACAAAATAATTACTGGTGTTGAACTGAACAAATTATCCGACGATGAATTGCGCGAAGACTTATCAAACAAAAAACTGGATGTAATATTTGCCCGCGTCAGCCCCGAACACAAACTGAGAATAGTAAAAATGCTTAAGAAACTGGACGAAATTGTTGCGGTAACGGGTGACGGAGTAAACGACGCTCCCGCTCTTAAAAAAGCGGACATTGGTGTCGCCATGGGTATTACCGGAACAGATGTTAGTAAAGAAGCATCTAACATGGTATTGGCGGATGACAGCTTTTCATCAATAATCACCGCCATAAAAGAAGGACGCACCATTTACGACAATCTTAAAAAATTCGTATATTATATGTTTTCATGTAATATCGGAGAACTTGTAACAATCTTCACAGCTATCATATTGGGGATTACCGCCCCTCTTACAGCTATTCTGATTTTAATAATCAATTTGGGAACCGACATTTTGCCCGCACTTGCCCTGGGTGTTGATCCTTCCGAGCCGGGTATAATGGAAAAACCGCCACGTGATCCGAAAAGTAAAATTATGAACAAAAGTTTTGTCAGTCGCTTTGTTCTAATTGGTGTAGCGATAGGATTCGTGGTCATGGGAATTTACATTTTCGGCTTATATGAGCATGGCTGGACCTGGGGTCAGGAACTTGCCGAAGACGATTACATACACGTTAAAGGTGCCAGCATGGCTTTCGTTTCCTTGATCGTTATTCAAATGATTCAGGCATTCAACGCCCGAAGTAATTCTCATTCAATTTTTAAATTGGGATTCTTTTCGAACTGGTATTTGATCGGCGCCATACTTTCATCTTTGGTAATGGCCGTGGCAATGGTCGAAATTCCTTTCTTCCAGAAATATTTGCACACAACAAGCCTTTCATTGATCGATTGGGCCATCATCACCGCGTCGGCCATTATTATTCTGTTCGTTGAAGAAATACGTAAAGTATTCATTCGCAGAAAATTGGCCAAAGCCGAGGGTTAAGAGTAGAATTGGCTCATGCTGGATAAACTTAAAAACGAACTTTCTTCCAAAGGCGAAACCACTTTTATAGTGAAAATTATTCCCAAAAGCGCCCGCAATGAAATTGTGGGAGAATTAATGAACGACACATTGAAAATTAAAATCAACGCGGTGCCCGAAAAAGGCAAAGCCAATAAAGAACTTGTTTCTTTTTTGGCCAATCAGTTCAATGTTTCAAAATCATGTATCGAAATAGTATCCGGCCACACAAGCCAAATTAAAACTGTAAAGATTTATGTATAAAAACAAATCCGAATTACTTTCAATTTTACGCGATAAAGGTCTTTCAGCTAAAAAAGAACTGGGCCAAAACTTTTTAATAAACTATTCAGTGGTCGAAAAAATTATTCACGAAGCCGACCTTCACAAAAACGAACTGGTATACGAAATCGGCCCCGGCCTTGGCGTTCTTACTTCCGCGCTCATCGAGACCGGAGCCAATGTTCACGCCATTGAACTTGACCCTGACATTATTGATTTGCTTGAAAAAAATATCAGCGCTCCCAATTTCGAACTGGAAAAAGGCAACGCGCTTAAAGCATCTCTTCCTTCCAAGCCGTACAAATTGGTAGCCAATATTCCATATTATATTACTTCTCCCCTGCTTCAGCATTTCTTGAACACAGGCGAAGCTTCGCTTCGCCCAACAGTAATTTTGGTGCTGGTACAAAAAGAAGTGGCCGAAAAAATATGCGCAAAAACCGGTAAACACAGTGTTTTAAGCCTTCAAACACAAATTTTCGGCAAACCGTCAATTGTTATGAAAGTTCCCGCCGGCAGTTTCCATCCGGCCCCCAAAGTCGATTCCGCCGTTTTACGCATCGACGTTTTTGATCAACCTTTAACCAAAAACCTACGCAAATTTTACTCTCTCATCTCACGCGCGTTTGCCCAAAAACGCAAAAAACTTTCCAACACATTACAAGAAATAGATTTTGCTGCTTTACACATCGATCCAAGCGCCCGCCCTCAACATTTGTCTATTGAGGAATGGGTGAAAATCACTGAAAATTAAATTACAAATTAGCTTACACAAGCCAACAAACCCGCCAAATCTGTGCACGGGCAAAGACATTAACCTCTCTCGCATTACTCCCCTCGCAAATCTTTGGCCATTTCAACAGTCGCGGCCCTTGCGGCGGCGGCGTAATCTTTTTCGGTAAAAGTGTCAGAATTTTCCCAGGCAAAAATAATACCTCGAGATGAATTAATAATCGCACCCAAACCATTCGAATCAAAAACTTTGGCAACGTCTTCGGCTGTTCCGCCTTGCGCTCCGTATCCGGGCACTAAGAAAATGCTATTTGGCATAAGGCCGCGCAATTTTTCCAATTGTTCCGGATAAGTCGCCCCCACAACCGGACCAACATAGCTGTAGCCGCTTTCACCCACATCATCGGCTCCCCAGCTTTCCACATATTGCGCCATCAATTCATAAACCGATCCAACTTCTTCCACTTTCAAATCTTGCAAATCACCGGAAGATGGATTCGATGTCTTAACCAAAATAAAAAGCCCCTTACCAAAGCGTCTGCATTGATCAACAAACGGTTTAATACCATCCCATCCCAAATAAGGAGAAACGGTAATAGCATCGCAATCAAAAGAAAAAACTTCCTGCGAACCGCCCGAAGAGTCGGGCAAATCAACCTGACCCAAAAATGCTTTCGCATATGCTTCAGCGGTCGACCCAATATCTCCACGCTTGGTATCGGCTATGGTCAAAACGCCTTTATCACGCGCGTACCAGCAGGTTTCTTCAAACGCTCGCACTCCTTCACTGCCATACATTTCATAAAACGCAATTTGCGGTTTCACAATGGGCACCAGGTCGGCCACCGCGTCAATAATCCCTTTATTAAATTCAATAATAGATTCGGCCGCGGCAACCATCGCATTTTTATAATGACCAAAATGCTTTTCTTTGATAAAAGATGGAATTTGCTTCATGCGCGGATCAAGACCAACACAAATTGCGGAACCTTTCTTTTTAATATGCTCGTTCAAACGGTCGGCGAAATGAAAAGGCTTTTGCAAATCTTCATTACGAACTTGTCTTTTTTCCATTTCTTCACGCCTGTTTTTTTCACGATCATTTTCCTGATGCATTTTCTTTAAGTTTAACAAATACTAAACGCCGTATTCAGCTCTATAATTATTAATTGCGGCAACTTTTTCATCATCTAAAACCACCTCACCGTCGATTTCACGACCATGTAAATACTCAACAATTTCCGACAATGAAACAATAGAATACACTGCAATACCAAACTCATCGCGCACTTCTTCAACCGCGCTTTTTTCACCCTGACCTTTTTCCATTCTGTCCGCCGCAATCAAAACAGCACTTACAGTTGGGCTGCCCGCAGTCTTTAAAATTTCAAGACTTTCACGCAAAGCCGTTCCGGCGGTCATGACATCATCAACTATTACAACTTTGTCTTCGGCGCCGATTTTATAACCTACAATGTTTCCACCTTCACCGTGATCTTTAGCTTCTTTCCGATTATAAGAATAATCGGCATTCACACCGTCAGCGGCAAGAGCAATACATGTTGCAACACTAATGGGAATACCTTTGTATGCCGGGCCGAAAACAACGTTAAAATCAACACCGCTTTCTCGCAAAGCCTGAGCGTAAAACCGACCAAGTTCACCAATTCCGCTTCCGCTATATATGTTTCCGAAATTTAAAAAATAAGGGCACTTGCGCCCGCTTTTCAAAGTAAAATCACCGAATTTCAGCACGCCCGCGCGCACAAGAAACTCAATAAATTCTTTTTTATAATCCTGCATAAACTTTCTCGGTTAAAAATTATGAATTTTTCCCATGGAATCACGATGATAAGACCCGAATTCCTTAATTTTTCGGGCTGTTTCATTATCCACGACCGGACCTTCCACGCACATTCTATGACCGCTTTCATCCACACTGCATTGTCCGCAAACACCGTGACCGCATTTCATATAACGTTCAACCGAAACTTCGGCCGTAATGCCGGCTTCAAAACACATATCAGAAACTTTCTTCATCATCATTTCGGGTCCGCAAGAATATACTTTATCAATCGGATCAACCGTCACTTCTTCTCGCCTACAAGTATTGCCCTCACAAATCACTTTAAATCCTTTTCCTTCACGAGCTTCACCAATCAATTTTTCCAAAACTTCAGTGTTGTAACCTTTATGACCTTCACTACCGTCATCGGTCGCAATATTCAATTCAACTCCATCAAGCGCTTTCAATCTTTCTACGTAAAGTAAATTTTCTTTGTCTCTCGCACCCAGCACAAAATCAACCTTGCAACCGTCATTTAATGCCATTTGAGTCAAGAAATACAAAGGAGCCGCGCCGTATCCGCCGGCCATCATTACCAGCCGTTGACCCGGTTCCCAGGTATAATGAGTACCGAATGGCCCTCGAACTCCAAGTAAATCACCCACCTTTTTTTCATGCAAAGCGGATGAAAATGGTCCTTTTTTAAAGACCGTAACCCACAGCTCTTTCCCATCGCTATAGGCAATACTCATTGGTTTTTCGTCCACGCGTGGAATCCATAATTCCACGAATTGACCGGGTTTTGAATCCGATTCAAAGTCCAAAATAAAAGTTTTTACATTTTCCGTTTCCTGCACAATTTCTTTTATCTTGGCACTTTTATGCATGCCGTATCCTTTTCCTAAATTTTCACGTCTGAAATTTGTCATATAAAAATAAAATTATTTAACTGCGGTGCCGCGCAACTTATTTAAACTGTTTACGCCTTTATCTTGTCCCCATTTGATCATTTCATCCCTGACCAAACCGTAAATATCAATGTCTCTGTAAAATACCCCCGCCCCTATTCCAACCAAAGTCGCTCCGGCCATAGTCATTTCAATTGCGTCTTCGCCGTTAGTCACACCACCCGTACCAATAATCGGCACGTTTGGAAGAGCTTTATGAACCTCATACACAATTTTAATCGCAATAGGTTTAATTGCCGGACCGCACATTCCGCCAACCTTATTGGCAAGCACCGGTTCGCGCATATCAATATCAATCACCATTCCCGGCCCAAGCGAATTAATTAACGTTAACCCGTCCGCTCCCGCGTCAACACATGCTTTTGCAATTTCAACAATGTTCGAAACATTGGGACTCAATTTTACCACTAGCGGCAACTTTGTTTTTGCTCTCACCTTCGCCGTTACATCGGCCGCATCATCTTTTGAACAGGCAAATGGTCGTCCAAATTCATCTTCTACGTTTGGACAAGAAATATTCACTTCAATAATATCGGGATTCATTTCGCTCACCGCTTCCGCCGTCAATGCAAATTCCTCACCGGTTGTGGCAACTATATTAGCAATAAGCGGAGCCGGTTGATTTTTTTGATATTCTTCAATTTCATGTTTTCCGGATTCTATCCCACCGTGAGGCAACCCAACGGCATTAACCATATAATGCTCATTGGCGACAATAATCGGACATGGATGTCCTTTATGCTCTTTCATCCAAATGGATTTTGTGGTAACTCCACCAGCCCCTTTTTCTACCGCGTATTTCATGCTCGCGCCGGTTACACCAATAACACCCGAAGCCACTACAAGCGGATTCGAGAATTTTACGCCGCAAAAATCTGTTTCTAAATTCATATTTGGGATTTAAACCGCCCATATTTAAGCATGCCATTACCACTTAGACAATGTTTTTTATGTTTTTATATGCTCCGCACCGTTTTTTGGGGGGGCACCTGTAAAAATGCATCTGGTCACTTTAAACGCATAAAAAAAGGGAGAATATAAAATAGAGTAGTACTATCACACCACTAGCACATTTTATATAAAATTTATATAAAATGTGCTAGTGCGCCAAACAGGGATCGCCAAAGCGAGCTCCGCTTCGCTACGCTCTCACGCTTCGCGCATCGGGTGCCTGTTAATTGAAGTAAGCCAGCAGCTTATACTTTTCCTTCAGCTTGGTCGAAAAATCCAATAACCACTTTGCCTGTACCTCATTTGCCGCAACATAAACCACAGCCAAATCAAAATCATCAAGAATCGACATTAATCTCGCCGAAAATTCCCTTCTCAACACCGAAATACCTGGATTATTCTGGGCGAAATCCAAATGCTCCATAAATTTCCCAACATTCTTCTTAACAATTGCGGCAAACTCAATTTCACCGTTTCCTTGTTGTAACACAGTCAAATCCAAATTCAAAGAAACCATCAACCAGCCGAAATAATATAAAATTTCTTCAATTTCTCCCTTACTTAAAGGCGCGTTTAAAATTGCCTTTAAAAATTCAACATCTTTAATAAATGACTCCGAACATTTTATTCTTTTTAACCAATCAATAGGAACAGATTTCCAAAAATCAGTATAATTTCGATCAAGTAATGCCGGTCCAAATGGCTCATATTTATCATTATCTTCCTCTAATAAACAATATTCTTTTAAGCACGCAAAATGTGAATTGAACAAAACCAAAACAAGATCTTTCATATCATCTAATACTGCAGGATGAGCATTCCACATTTCCGCCTGCAAAATATTCATGACCTCCATAAACTTGGACAAATCATCAATTTTAATGCGCATACTTCTATCAAGATAAAAATCACCATCATACGAACCCAATTCTTTTGAATAAAAACTGAATCCCAAATCACACGATAGTGTATTCAATGCAAGTAATAAACCTTCCATGTCAATGGAATCAAAATCATTTGAATCACTGTTTTCAAGCATTGCAACCGACCTGGATATTTCTTTCAAACGATAAAGTGCTTTATCAGAAGACAAACGGTTCATTTCGTGCTTGGGAATAAATTTATCTACCATGTTTTTTACACTAAAAAAGACATCAATTTAATATTAACTTGTCACAGTTGCAAGACAAACTACAAATATTGCCTCAATGTCTCCACGGATTTGCGCAAACCTCGTTGCTCTTCTTCATTTAACGGCACATGAATAACCTCTGAAACGCCGTCGCTATCAAGCACGCAAGGCACACTTAAAGCCACGTCACTATGTCCGTAATAATCATCCAAAACTACCGATAACGGCACTACAATACGCGCGTGACTGTAAATCGCCAGCATAATTTCGCGAATCACCATCCCGATTGAATAAGACGTAAATCCAATATCATTAATAATTCTATAAGCGGCTTGTCTGGTTTCTTCATAACATTCCATGGCCACTTCTTTATTGAATCCCTCAAAATCCAACAAAGGTTTACCCGCGACATTCGCGCTCCCAAAAACCGGAAAAGAACTGTCACCGTGTTCACCCAACACATACGCGTCAATACTGCGGGGACTCAAACAGAGTCTTTCCGAAATATGATATTGAAATCTGGCCGTATCAAGCATTGTACCGCTTCCAAAAACCCTGTTTCGCGGTAACCCCGAAATCTTTTGCGCGTGATATGTCAACACATCGACCGGATTGGAAACGATCAATAAAATTGCGTTTGGCGCGGCAGAAACAATTTTGGGGATTATATCGTCAAAAATAGCTTTGTTTTTTTCCACCAAATCAAGACGCGTTTCCCCTTCTTTTTGTCTGGCTCCCGCAGTTATTACAACCAAATCGGCATCTTTACAATCCGCATAAGAATCACTGAAACCGATTTTCGTGTATTGCCAGAAAGGCAATGAGTGCACAAAATCAAGCGACAAACCTTCGGCTCGTTTTTTATCGATATCAATAAGCATCATTTCAGAAGGAGTTCCATCGATCAACATTGCATAAGCCGCTGTCGCCCCCACATTACCGCAACCAATAACGGCAATCTTAAATTTTGAAGCGTAAGCCGACTTTACTTTACAAACTCTACTCATAAAAACCGGTTAAAAAATACTCAGGCAAATTGTACTTCATTTCCTTTTTCAGATCCAAACTTATCTCGCCATTCATACATCAGATTACCCCCCACAAAAGTCATCACCGGCCAGCCGGTCAGTTCCCGCCCTTCCCATGGCGACCATCCGCATTTTGAAAATAAATAATCTCGTTCAACTTTCGCTTTTAAAGAAAGATCCAAAACAGTCAAATCCGCATCGAATCCTTCCGTAATTTCACCTTTGTTTTTAACCTTATAAATTTTTGCGGGATTATACGAAACCAATTCCACCACTTTTTCATAAGAAATTATTCCTTTTCTTGCTTCATTCAACAATAACGGCAACATGGTTTGAACACCCGGCACACC
Organism: Candidatus Peregrinibacteria bacterium; assembly: GCA_014729615.1. Classification (GTDB taxonomy): domain Bacteria; phylum Patescibacteriota; class Gracilibacteria; order UBA1369; family UBA1369; genus WJJQ01. Next base: position 16,466 of record WJJQ01000111.1, read on the forward strand.
CGACGGAGCCTTGCTGTAAGGCGCGGCTTTTTCCTCTTCTGTGTGAGGAGCATGATCCGTTGCTACAATATCTACAATTCCGCTTTTAATTCCTTCCCATAATTTCACCTGATCGGTCATGGGCCGCACCGGCGGATTCATGCGCAACTTGGTTCCAAGCCCTTCATAATCATGATCATTATAAAAAAGATGATGCGGAGTAACCTCACATGTTATTGGGACATCTTTAAATTTTTTCACCGTCATCATTTCATGCTCCGTCGACATATGAGCGATATGCAATCTGTGCCCGCATTTCTTGGCGAGATGAATAGCGTCATGCGTAGCTTTGTTAGCACATTCCGGATCACGAATTTTTGAATGTACAGAAGGATCCTCGATCCCTTCATATTCTTTGGCGTGAGTCTGAATGCAAGCTTCATCTTCAGCGTGAACCGTAATCATATGATCCGTTTCACTTAAAAATTTTTCCAACAAATTCAAATCATCGGTAACCATATCGCCCGTCGTAGTACCCATGTAAAATTTAACACCCGGAATATTTTTCGCTTTTTTCGCTTCATCAAGGTTATCGGGAGTCGCGCCCAAAAAAAGACCGAAATTTACCAAAGACTTTTCAGCCACCATTTTTCTTTTTTCATCTAAAGTATCAACAGATACAGTTGGGGGCTTCACGTTTGGCATGTCAAAAACAGTTGTTACACCACCCGCAAGCGCGGCCTTTGAACCTGTTTCCCAGTCTTCTTTATGCTCATAACCCGGACTTCTAAAATGCACATGCGCGTCAATTGCACCCGGCATAACATATTTACCGGTGATATCAATAATTTCCATATCGTGATCAAGTTCACATTTTCCCTCAATCACTTTTTCTATTTTCCCATCTTTAACAACCACACATGCTTCATAAATCCTGTTATGTGAAATGACTTTTCCATTAACCAATGCGAATGTTTTCATAAAATTTTAGTTAAGTGGCAATTTATCTAACGACGACCTTAATTCATTAATATCACCATCATTGATAACTGTAAAATCGGCCATGGCAATAGGGCCTCCTTTTTCAATATTTTCAATTTCAGCAAAATCGCGCGCCTGCGCCTCTGCCGGTGTCAAAGGCCGCACATCGCGTATGCCCAATCTTTCATACCGCAACGCGCGTGGCGTAAAAATAGCCAAAACATTTAACTTTTCATCAAATTTTTCTTTTAAAACTTTATACTCGGACCAACTGTAAAGTCCATCCACGATCACATTGCTTTTTTCAAGCGCGGATTCAATCTTTTCAAGATTAAGTTTGGCGAAAGCCGCCATACCGTGTTCTTCACGCAACGCTTCTCTTACTTTTTTTTCATTGGATTCATTCACTTCAAGCCCGCGTCTTTCAAGTTCATCCATCGTTACGGCACCAAAATGTATATATATGTATCCCATTTCTTTAAAATAATCTGAAACCACAGATTTACCCGCACCGCACATGCCCACCAAAGCAATAATATGATTCATAAAAAATATCAGTTAGATTTTTGACATCCGCCCCCGCAACAAGCCGATTGCCGCTCTTTATAATTGGCGTTGTATTTTTGC
>WJJQ01000112.1 GCA_014729615.1 Candidatus Peregrinibacteria bacterium
CCATATAGATTCAATTTAAGCCGGATTCCCCGTTTCATCCACGAAAAAAGCGATTGGCTGGTTAAAAATATAAAACAAAGTCAATCCTCACCAAAAAAAATCAAACATGGCGACTGCATTAAAGTACTTGGCTATGATCATGAAATAAAAATTTTTCCGGTCACGGCCACGGCCACGAACAAGGCTAAGGCCCGCAGTTCAAAAAAAGAAAAAGTCAAACTAGCCAAATCATATCGAACCGAAAATGGAAAAGCGGTTTTTAATGGTTATGAAATACAAATTTTCACCAATTCCAATGAAAATCTAACAAACTTATTGGAAGATTTTTTCAAAAAAAGAGCGAAAAAATACTTTACCGAAAGAGCCGATTATTGGTCGGAAAAAATGCAGTTAAACTACAATCGTTTAACGCTCAGAAGTCAGAAAACCAGGTGGGGATCCTGCTCCAGAAACGGAAATATCAATTTTAATTGGAGACTTATTCTTACAACCAAACCAATTTTGGATTCTGTAATAATTCATGAACTGGCGCACATAAAACATTTGAATCACGGTAAGCAGTTTTATACCTTACTGGAAACATTTTGCCCCGATCATAAATTGCTTACAAAACAGTTGGCGAAATGGAAATTCCCTTTTTAAACTTGAAAACCGATAAATAATGATGTAATGATGACATCTTGTAATTTTTTGATATGCAATACGCAAAAAAACATGACCTTGTTGAACTGAATGAAGAGCGCGCCAAAGGACTGCCAATAAACCTGGAAAAAATTTCTTTGGAATTATTGGTTGAGGAACTAATAGCCGAAAATAGACAGTCAATTGAAGAAATAGTTCCGCTTGATGAACAAATTGACAAACAAAAAGGAAGACCTCCTACAGATTGGCATGGAATAGACGCAATTATGCATTTTATTGTCAGAGATTGTAAAGAAGCATTTGGAGATTACATTAAAATCAATCCACTGGCCGTAAAAGAAAAAGCGCTTGAATTAAGACAAAGTCACGATCAAATAAAAAGATTCACTTTTAAAGCAACTCACAATGTTTACGTTGACCCCGAACTGGGCAAGCTTGTGCGTGAACAAATGGCTGACGAATTCATTCGATCGGAACAATTTCGACGTAGCAAGGAAAGGTTTGATATTTTGCGAGAAAAAATCAGACATATTAGCAATGGACAGTTTTTGATTAGGTTGGTGAAAATGCTCAATAAAAGATTTCCCGGTACTTTTGTTCCCGGATACAACCGCAAGAGCGCAAAAACATATTTTGCCACGAGGGAGGGAGTTAATTTTATTAATCAAATACTTGAAATTGGTACCGCTCACGGAGGCGTTAAAGACTTCAGGCATCTGGCAAATTTGATCAATAAAAAATATATACGTCTGAACGACAAGAAATCTGATAAGGAAATCATGGAAACAATTGAACGTTTAAGGTCAGATTTTGCCGATTGCTTTGTTTTAAGATTCAATAAGTGCGGAGAAACCACCGAGTGTTACACGGAAGACTTGGTGGAAAAAGTAAAAGATGAAATATGGGGAATAACCAAGGCCCCGGTGGATTGGTTTTCATCAGCGGATCTTAATAAAGAATGTGGTGTAAATTATGTAATTTCCAAATATATAGAAATTGCTCAACAAGTTGATCCTGAAGCGGAAAAACATTATCAAAAATTCCGTCATAAAGTTGGTGCTGACAGTGAATATTTCAGTCCTGAAATAGCTGAAAAAATTAAAGAATGGATTCAAAAAGAAAAAGAATCACAAGAACAAGGAATTTAACGCTTCAATTTCTTTTTTGTCGGGAGCCACGGTAAACGGCACTTTTCGTTTGCTTAATGGCTTCCACTGCATGCGAGCAAAAACTTCTTTTTTTGTGTATCCGGGATGAATCGATACCAATCGAGCCTTTTTATTTTTTACATGAAAATCAAAAATCGCCATATCCGTCACAATAAAAACAGGCCCGCCACCAACAATATCCGCTTTTTCACGCGAATTACCGCCGGTTAAATGCCCCGGTGCCGTTATAAAATCACACTTGGTAAATGTTTTTTCATTAAGCTCTGCCATAATAACGGTTGTTTGGGCTAAAGAAGCAATATCATTAACACTACCTGCATTTTCAAATCGAGCTTTGGGTTTTTTATATTTTCCAAACATCGTGGCATTTACGTTTCCATACCTGTCTATTTGATTGCCACTAATAAAACCCGCTTCCACATATCCACCTTGCAAGATTTGGGTCAAAACGGTTCGCGTATCCATATTGCCACTTGATTTATAAAGGAGTCTTGGGTCATTCATTCCAAGCGCGAGTTCTTTTGGGTCGGAGTCGATTATTCCTCCGTCATAAAGGATTTTCGCGCGCGGCGCGTGCATTTTTTTTGCCATCATGGCTGCCGCGAAACTGTCCAGACACCCCGCGTAAATCACCATGTTATCTTCAATCAGGCGCGCCGCGCTGATTATCATCAGATCCCATCCTGTGTATTTTGGTGTTTCGTTAGTTTTTGCCATAATATTTTAATAACCAAGTTTAGTATCCGCTTTCAATTCACCTTTTTTCTTCGGACTCATTCGACCTACCAAATCTGCTTCACTCTTTTTAATCCATTTCTTTCTGTATTTTTCAAAACCGCTTTCACTGGTGGACCACTTTAAATAATCTCTCAAATTTTCTTCATCATAATCATAATATCCAAAAAGCGCAGTTGGATATGCCCCATGCGAAATCTGAACCACAAAATCCACAAAAATTCCCGGAAGCACGTTCTTTTGCGTTTCTTTTCTTATTTTATCTTCACTTACAATTTCTTCCGCGATCACAATTTTTATTTCACTTGCCCTCAGTCCATCCAAATCCATTCCAAGACCATCATCAATTTGCACTGTCCCGTCCTCACCCACTTTTTGAGCAACAATCACTCCAATATCCGGATTAATCGACGGCATCAGCGACACGATCTCACCCGTAAACGGGCAATCCACCGCTTTACTTTTTCCTTCACCTTTGAATCCCGGTTTAAATTCCAGGTCAGAACCCAGCAAACTTTTTGTCGGCATAAAAGGGACCCCTATCGAACCCCCATATAAACGCATATTTAAACTCAAACTGGAATAATCCTCCACTTTAACGGATTTTTCCATTACCCGTCGGTTCACGTTTGAAAC
>WJJQ01000113.1 GCA_014729615.1 Candidatus Peregrinibacteria bacterium
CAGTAATAACATAAGCCCTTCTTCAATTTCCTCTTCTTTTATTTCAGCATCGATTTCCAGGGTCGGACGCCAATCTGTGTTTTCAATAATAGCATGTGCATATGCCTTCATTTTTGCATTAAATTGTTCCACGCGCGATTTGGGAATCGTAAAACCGGCCGCCTGAATATGCCCTCCGAAATTTTCCAGTAAATCACTGTGCTTGGTTAATGCTTCCACTAAATTAAACCATTCCGGTCCGCGAGACGAACCCACCAAATAGTCACCGAAATCCTGCATAATGATGGCGGGCACATTGTATTTTTCAACACATTTGGCCGCTAAAAGGCCCAGAATCCCCACATGCCAGTCTTTATCCCATGCCACTATTATTTGATTTTTCTTTTCCCTTGTCTGCAATCTTTCTTCAAGCTGTTCGAGAGCATCCAAAACCATTTTTTGCCGTTTGGTGTTCAGGTTGTCCAAATGCTCAGCCAATGTTTTAGCTTTTTCATCATCCGTGTCCTGTAATAACAACTGTAAAGCGTAATACGGATCATCGATTCTGCCCGCCGCATTAATGCGCGGTCCCAATCTAAAACCAATGGTATTAATGTCAAGCTTATCTGTCGGTTCTATTCCCGCTAAATTTTTTAAATAATTAAGTCCCTGCCACCTGGTATTTTGCAATGCATCCAGGCCATACTTAACAATAATGCGGTTTTCACCAACCAGCGGCCCCAAATCCGCCACTGTTCCCAAGCTGGCCAAATCAAGCAAATCGTGAACGTATTGTTCACGCAGTTTCGTGTCAAAATGGTCCTTTATTAAGGCAGTTGCCAACTTATACGCGACGCCCGCTCCCGTAAGTCCTTTAAAAGGATAGTCGCATCCGGGCTGATTGGGATGCAAAATCGCATAAGCATCGTCGGGAAACTCTTCGGGAATTGTATGATGATCGGTAATAATGACATCAATATTTTTCTCTTTGGCATATTTTATTTGCTCCTTACAAGAAATGCCACAATCGACTGTAACAAGAAGCTTTACATCCAGTTTTTCAAATTCATCGATAAAGTCATTATTTAGACCGTATCCGTGTTCAACTCTGTGCGGAAGTCTGTATGACACCTTTGCTCCGCGCAACTTAAGAGAATGGTACAAAATAGCGGTTCCGCTAATACCATCCACATCGTAATCCCCAAAAATCATCATTCTCTCTTCATTTTGAATAGCTTTTTTTATTCTATTCACCGCAGATTCCATTCCCTTCATCAGAAACGGATTATGCATCCCCTTTTTATAGCTTAGTTTGAAGAATTTATCTATTTCTTCGGGAGAAATCAACCCACGATTGGCGAGAATTTTTTCTGAGATTGATAATTTGGGATCTTGATTTTTAATTTTCCATATTTTTCCTAGTAAAGACACGAGTTATTATTATTTTTTTGATTGTAGAAAGTCTTTGAGAGCCTTACCATTTACCCAATTGATAGTGTCATAGCGTCTAAACCAGGTTAACTGCCTTTTGCAGTAATTTCTGGTGTTTTGCTTTATTTTTTCAACAGCTTCTTCGTAGGAAAGCTCTCCTTTTATAAATTGTATTAGTTCATAGTACCCTATGGAAGATAGTGCTGGCAAATTATCTTTGTATCCGCGCATCAATAATGTCTTAACTTCATTTAATAATCCGTATTCCATCAATTCATCAACCCTTTGGTTTATTCTATCGTAAAGGACTTCTCTTGGCCAATCTATTCCTACAATAAATGTGGCGAAATCAGGCTCACCCCTTGTATCATGCTTGTTTTCTTTGCTGACTTCGTTTATTTCTAAAGCTCTAATTACATATCTTACGTTGTTTGGATGAATTTTTTCGGCCGCGACCGGATCCTTTTTCTTTAGAAGATCATGTAACGCCTCCTGACCATATTGCTCGTAATATCTGGCCAATTGATGCCTCAATTCATAATTGGGGGCCACTTTCGGTACATTATAATTCTCTAAAATGGTATTAAAATAAAGCCCGGTTCCTCCGCATAGAATTGGTAACTTTTGTCTGCGATGAATGTCATTGATCGCCCTGGTAGCCAACCTTTGATAATGAGAAAGTGTAAATTCCTCAGATGGATCAACCACGTCAATTAAATGATGTTTTATTCCTTTCATTTGCGAGGAATGGATCTTATTTGTGCCGATATCCATGTACTTATAGACCTGCCTGGAATCAACAGAAATGACTTCGCCATTAAACCGCTTTGCCACCTCAAGACTCAATGCCGTTTTTCCGGAAGCGGTCGGCCCGACTATCGCTACTATCGCAGGTTTTTTTGATTCCTTATTATCCTTTATAAAACGGTCGATTTGACCAAACAATGTTTCAATCATTTATTTATGGATGTTAAGTCCAATGGAGTCACATTTTAATCCTATTTTTTTGATTTGACAACAAGATAAGTTACAAGTAGACTTGGCTCCGTCATAGACAGCAGGTTGGATTCGCGTCCATAAAATCTAAACAGAATTCCTGCCGAGACACACAAAACAATATTGCGGGTCAAAATGCCCATTTGTGTCTCAACGTCTGTGAAATAGTTGAGATTTTTTTTAATTATTATTATGGCAATTACAAAGGCAAAAAAGACCGAAGTACTGCAAGAGCTGAAAGACAAGTTATCTAAAGCTCAAGCTGAATATTATTCGGATTATCGCGGATTAACCGTGAAACAAATGGCTGACCTTCGCCGACAGTTGAAGGATAGCAATGTCGATTATAAAGTCGCCAAAAAGACTTTAATGCAAATAGCGGCGAAAGAATCCGACCGTCCGGAAATTCCCGGCGAACTCATGGAAGGTCCTATAGCTGTAGCTTTCGGTTATGATGACATTATTGCTCCGGTAAAGGCATTAAATAAATATGCCAAAGATAATGAAGCTCTTCAGATTCTTGGTGGATTCGTTGAAGGAAGATATATTTCGAAAGAAGAAGCAATGCAACTTGCCAACATGCCTGGCCGTGAAGAACTTCTTGCGAAACTTGTCGGAACAATGCAAGCTCCTATTTCCGGATTCCATGGTGTATTACATGGAATTTTGAGAAGTTTTGTCGGCACCTTAAAAGCATACGAAGAAAAAAAGCCAGAACTTGATGGAGGGGCTGAAGAACCGGCTCCCGTTGCGGAACCCGTAGAGGAAGCAAAAACTGTAGAACCCGCCGAGGCTCCCGCTGAAACTCCCGCTGAGGAAGCAAATGCAGAAGAATCAAAATAATTACAATTAATATATAATAAATAACCTTAACCATAAATTTATGTCAGACGAAACAAAGGACATTCAGCTAAGCAAGGACGCAGAAAAAATCCTTGACGCTGTAGAAAAATTATCAGTACTTGATCTTGCAAACCTTGTGAAAGCAATGGAAGACAAGTTTGGTGTTAGCGCCGCTGCTCCTGTAGCTGTTGCCGCCGCTCCCGCGGCAGGTGGTGCGGATGCTGCCGCTGCTGAAGAACAATCTTCAACTTGCGACGTAGTTCTTGCTGACGCGGGCGCACAAAAGATCAATGTTATTAAAGCTGTTCGTGAAGCGACCGGTCTTGGTCTTAAAGAATCCAAAGACATTGTTGATGGAGCACCAAAACCTGTTAAAGAGGGTGTTCCTCGTGAAGAAGCTGAAGAACTTAAGAAAAAACTTGAAGAAGCGGGCGCTAAAGTTGAGCTTAAGTAAAAATTATTTATTAAAAGGGGCCCGGTTTCTAAAATCGGGTCTTTTTTTGTAAGTCAGTTTTTTCTATAGGCCATCACCCTTTCATAGGTCAGATGTTCTAGATCATGATGCGCTTTGCATAGAGGCACCATAAATTTAGGGCTGTGGATTTTGCCGATTGAACGCCTTAATGTGTGATGGATGTTGGTCGCTTTTTGTGGGCAGTTTGGAACCGCGCATTTTTCGCCGTATTTGTAGTTGATTGCGCGTTTGATTTTGACGGGTATGTAGCTTGATTTGGCCGGCGCTTCAAGCTGGTTGTTTTACTCAATCTGCTTGTCACGTTGATTGAGCATTTTTCTTAACATTTCA
>WJJQ01000114.1 GCA_014729615.1 Candidatus Peregrinibacteria bacterium
AGATTATTTTCATAAGCCGTTTCAAGGTAAAAAAGTTAAGTTTAAAATCCACGTTCATGAAGTTGAAGAAGTAAAAGTGCCGGAATGGACACCGGAATTCATTAAAGAAATAACGGGAAAAGAAAAACAATTGGATGAAATGAAAAAAGACATTGAAACAAACTTGCTTGAAGAAAAAAAACATGGAGTAAAAGTAAAAATGGAAAATGAATTTCTTGATAAAATTGCTGAATTAACAAAAGTCGAAGTTCCGGAAGCACTAATAGAAGAAGAGGTAAACGGAATGATCGATGAAATGAAATCTGAAATGGAAAGTAAGGGAATCCCTTTTGAAAAGTACTTGGAGGATTCCAAAAAAACCATGGAAGAATTAAAAAAGCAAAGAATGCCCGAAGCGGAAAAAAGGCTAACATTAAGATTCGGATTACAAGAACTATTCAAAGAAGAGGGTATGGATGTATCAGAAGGGGACGTTAAAAAGGAAATGGAGCACATGATAGAACTATATCCGGATGCTGAAAAAGAAAAGGTCCGTAAAGAATACAAAGATAACCCTTATTTAAGCAGAAGGCTGGAAAACAAATTGAAGATGGACAAACTGTTTGCGAAATATCTTTACAAGTGATAGTATTTGTTAAGTAATTTTGTTATTAATAAGCCATGAAAGCATTTTTTCTCGCAGGTTCTGTTGTCTTTTCAGCACTAATTCTGGTGCTGGCGGCACTGAATATTCAATCTAATTGCAGTAATTTCCTTTACCTTGGATTGCCGATTAAGAATCCGTTCTTAATTGTCATAATGACAGCGGCTATGGGTGTGTTTGCAGGATTATTTTTTGCGGGACTGTTAGTGACATTGACAAAAAAATCACCGGAAGACGCGGAAGACGCTCCCAATACCTGGTAGAAAAAGCGAGAAAAAGGAGTAATTAAGCCCTTAAACTAGGGCTTTTATTTTTTCTTGCATTTTGTATAAAAAAAATATACATTGACTCCGTCCTTGAATAAAAAAAATGCTCAAACGATTGTTTACCTCGAACGCACGAATCAAATTAATGACACTTTTTCTGACGAATCCCGACGAGGAATATTACATTAGGGAATTGACAAGAAAACTGGACGAACAAATCAACAGCATAAGACGAGAACTGGATAATTTGAAGAGACTTGGCTTATTAAAAACCAAAAGTCGCAACAGAAAAAAGTATTACGTCGTAAACAAAGATTTCATTTTTTATAACGAACTTAAAAGTATCATCACAAAATCTCAAAGTGATCAAAATAACATTGTAAAAACTTTGAGTCAGTTCGGTAATTTGGAGGTCGTGGTTTTATCGGGAGTGTTTACAGATAAAGAATCCTCGATTGATCTTTTGATAGTTGGAGAAATAAACAGAGACAAACTGGAACATTTTTTATCGCAGGAAATGGAAGGAGCGGAGCCGGTGCGTTTTAGCGTGATGACCAAAGACGAGTATGTTTATAGACGCAAATGCAACGACAAATTCTTGCATGACATAATGGAGGACAACGATAATATTATAGCGCTCAACCGAGTTAATGGTTAACATTCAAAAAGCACTTGATTTTTATTGAGTTTATACGTACACTTTCTCCGCTTTTAATATTAAAACATGACTCATTTAGCAGTACAAGAAATCGAAAAAGGATTTATCAACAAAAAAGTGCCCGTACTAAGACCGGGTTATCAGGTGCGTGTTCACCAAAAAATTAAAGAAGGAAACAAAGAAAGAATACAGGTATTTGAAGGACTTGTTGTTTCAATGAATTCCGGACACGGCGCAAGCAAGACTTTCACCGTTAGAAAAGAAGTACAGGGTGTGGCTGTGGAAAAAACTTTCCCAATTTATTCGCCCTTAATTGAAAAAATTGAAATCAGAAAAACTCTTAAAGTCAGAAGATCTAAATTGAACTTTTTGCGAGGTACTGGTGTTTCAAAACGTTTGGGAGCTAAGCTTGGTTTAATCGACAAAGATGAAGCACTAAAGAAAAAGAAAGGACTTAAAGAAGAAGAACCGGTAATTGCCGAAGAAAAGGCGGAAGAAAAACCGGCAGAACCAACACCTGAAGAAGCGCCAAAAACAGAAACTGTTGCGGCAGAGGCACCCGCAGAACAAGCAAAAGAAGAAGTGGCTAAAGAAGAGGCTCCACAGGAAGACAAAGCACCCGAGGAAGCTAAATCACAAGAAGAGGAAAAAGAGAGTAAAGAATAATTTCGAGCAAATATCAATCTGTTCAAAAAAAATAAAACCCATACAATCTAAAGTATGGGTTTTTTGTCACTAAAAAAAATTGTGGGTGACCCTTGTGAGGGTAAAATAATTGCCGGAATGGACGAAGTAGGTAGAGGGCCCTGGGCGGGCCCAATTACGGCGTGCATTTATGTAGAAAAAAAAGGCAGGGGACCAAACGGGATTAAAGATTCAAAAAAACTTTCAGAGCGCCAAAGAGATCAACTTCATTTAAAGTGCGTCAAAAGCGGTTTTTATGGTTTAGGGTCTTGCACGGCGGCGGAAATAGACCAAATAGGCTTGGGAAAAGCTAACATTATTGCGTATAAGCGAGCCTTGGAAGATTTAAAAAGCAAGCACAACATTGTTCCGGATATAATTTTTATCGACGGCAAGCAAAAACATGATTTGGGGGTAAAAAGCATTTCTGTCGTTAAAGGTGACTCAAAGGTGAAACTCATTGCATGCGCTTCGATTATTGCCAAGGTCGAGCGCGACCGAGAAATGATCGATTTTGCTATGAAATACCCTTCGTACGGATTTGACTTACACAAAGGCTACGGAACCAGGCAACATCAAAAAGCCATTTTAAAACTTGGAATATGCGATTTACATAGGAAAAGTTTTACTCCGATAAGAGAAAACACTCGGTTTACTAAATAAAAGGGGTCTGCGAGCCCCGGCCGAAAAGCGCGACGCTTTCGACCGGGGCGAGACCATCAAGATTGCTCCGCAACCTTGAACTTGAGTGAAGACCCATTGAGCGTGAGAGAGACCGTAGTCTCCCCCTTCGCCCCCTGGAATCTAAGCACGGTGAGGCGCGCTCGCTGCTCGAGTTCGAAGGGCCCATCTACTTGGAGATCCTTGGGGGCTTCCATGTGCAGAAAGACCATCTGGCCCCGACGCAGAGGTACCAGGTCTCCCGAGCCGATTTCCTCGAGTCCCTTTTCGCCCCAAAACGTCAGGAGCAAATTGGGCGCGGTGGCAGAAGGTGGGGAAGAAG
>WJJQ01000115.1 GCA_014729615.1 Candidatus Peregrinibacteria bacterium
CATCATGAGTGCGTATTATATTCGCCCCGTTCATTAATGCAACTCCTGCCGCGGCCAATCCTTTTTCAAGCCTGTCTTCCGGTTTTCCTCCCAAAAAAGACTTCCGCGATGCTCCAATTAAAATCGAACTCTTATGCATTTCAAAATCCCGCAACTTTTTTAAAATTTCAAAACTATATTTTGCCTTCGTACTGACAAAAGCACCCATCCCGGGGTCAATAATCAACCGCTCCGCGGCTATGCCCTTTTCAACGGCATATGCGATTCTTTGCTTCAAAAAAGCATTAATATGCGAAACCACATCATCATACTCAACATTTTTCCGTGTAGTTCTCGCGTTTGGATCTTTCGAATACATTAACACAACAGGCACGTCATAGTCCGCCAGCACCGTAGCCATTTGTTCATCTCCCCTAAAGGCAGTTACATCATTGATCATATTTACTCCCACCTGCAAAGCATGTAGTGCCACCTGATGCTTGTATGTATCAACCGACAACGGAATATTAAACTGCGTCCTTATTTTTTCAAACACGGGCATTACTCTTTCAAGTTCTTCTTGCAGTGACACTTCCTTAGAATCGGGCCCGCTGGATTCTCCGCCAATATCAATTATATCAACACCCTCATCAATCATTTTTTCCACCCGTGACATGGCTTGATCAATGTGATTATACTTTCCTCCGTCCGAAAAAGAATCCGGTGTCACATTTAAAATCCCCATCAATAAGGGCTTATCTTTAATTGTTTGCAATATGTTCATTAAAAATTTCAATTAATTCTTTTGTAATAATCCCTGGCTTGCCAATTTGAACACCATCAACCTCGACCACGGGAATTATACCTTTGGGAGCGTTGGTAATAAAAATTTCATCCGCGTTTTTCAAAAAACGTTTTGTCACAACTCCAATTTTCACTTTATAACCGTTTTTTCGCGCCAACCTAACTATAAAATTTCTGGTCGTACCGTTCAACACCTCTCTACCCGGTGTATAAACAAATCCCTTTTTAATTATAAAAATATTTGTAACCGTTCCCTCAAGCACATGCGACTTTTCATTCACAAAAACAGTTTCGTAAACTTGTTTATCCGCCGCATACTGTTTACCCATAATCATAGGCAACAAACTAATGCTTTTTGCGCCGGGCAACACTCTTTTCACTTTCATGGTTGCGACGGCCACTCCCTTTCTTATTAATTTCGAGTCAACCTTATCCGGCTCGCAAACAGTAATTAATACTGTCGGATTTTTCGCCCCATCAAAAACAAATTTGTTTTCACCTCTGGTCACGGTAATCCGAATTCTAGCCTCTCTGAGTTTATTTTTTTTTATCAATTCCAAAATTTTTTCATGCAAAAATTTTTCGTCAGGTTCATAAGTTATTCGCATTTTACGCAGAGATTTCCGAAGCCTTTCCATATGCAACGAAAACTGCCAAATCTTACCGTTTGCTGTTCGCAGAGTTTCATAAACTCCATCACCATATAAAAAACCATGGTCATTTATGCCAACCACAGCTTTTTTTTCATCAATTATTTTTCCGTTTAAAAAAACAAACATAACATGATCAGTTTGCCTTCAAAAAAATAAAAGTCAATTCGCACTCTCTATCCCCGTTTTTTCATCTTTTCAAAAAACGCCAATTCTTCATCTGTAACGGGGGGAGGACAAGCTTCTGTTTTAAATGGCTCATACGGATCGGTAATTTTTCTTGCATCCTCATCAATTTTGTCCTGATCGGGGTGCAAATTCGGAATAGTATCGGCAATCTCTCTAGCTGAAGGCACATCTTCATCTTCATCTTCCTCAACAGCTTGATCACTTGAAACCAGTGGAAGAGTCCTTTCAATATCATCCCTTACCAATTCTGTAAACTTACCGACATCTGAACCGCGCAATGAAATCGGTCCGTCCGTACCTTCAATGGCCGCATATGCCTCTACCGGATCCGTTTCGCTTCCTATTAAACGAATACCGCTGTCTTTACCTGTTCTTTTAGGTTTTTGTTCATCCGTTTCTCTCAGTCCTAATGCTTTATTTCTCATATAAAGTTATAAATTAGTGACAAATTTTCATTATGTATTATAGGCCTTTAAATTTACAAATCAATAATTATTTTAACGACTCAAATATTACCTTTACTTTATTTATTGTTTCCTCATATTCACTTTGTCCATCGGAATCAACCACAATTCCTCCTCCCGCTCCAAAAAAAGCATAGTTATCTTTCAAAAGCAAAGTACGTATTAATATGTTAAATTCCATTTCACCATTAAAACCAATAAAACCGGCCGAACCTGTATATACACCCCTCTTAAAATCTTCCAGTTTATCAATAATCTCCACCGTTCTCTTTTTTGGACAACCTGTAATTGACCCCCCGGGAAACATTGCTTTTAATATTTCAAATACGCTCACCCCTTTTCTTACTTGTGATCCTATTTTCGAAAAAGTATGAATAACATGAGACAAATACTGCAAAGCTTTATGTTCTTTAACTTCAACACTGCCGATTTCACTAATAATTCCCAAATCATTTCTGACCAAATCCACAATCATTGACAACTCTGCATCAATTTTCTTATCGTTTAACAACTTTCTCGCCTGATAATCGTCGGCATTTTTATTTTTTTTCCTTTCAACCGTCCCTTTAATCGGCCATGATTCCAAACTTGCGCCTTCTTTTTTTATCAGTAATTCCGGCGAACAACTGACAATTTCAAAATCAGGATACTTAAAATAACAAGCATAAGGAGTGGGATTATCCCTGGTCATCTTCTTGTAAACTTTAAACCCGTCCAAAGTACTTTTTGCTTTAAATCTTTGCGAAAAATTAACCTGATAAGTTTCACCATCCTTCAGATATTCTTTTACCTTCTCAATTTTTTCCAAATAACTTTCCTTACTTAAATTGGATTCTATATCACCAATTTCACCCTTTCTGATCAAGCCGCCCTCGCCAGTCATTTCATTTTTGATTTCCTCAATTTTGCGCTCCGCCTTTAAGTCAGATTCCGCCAACGCAAGCATATGCATGACTCCCGTTTCATGATCAAAGGCTATGACTTTATCGTAAAATCCAAAACTATAATCGGGAATTTGCACGTCATCAAAAACTTGTTGGTCAACACCCGTCAACTCAACTCCATAATCATATGACAAATACCCGACCGCTCCTCCGCAAAAAGGTACCGGTCCATCCATTTTCTGCTCAAATTTTTTAAGTACTTCTTCAACAAACCAGCTTTCACCATCTTCAACAATCCCTCCATCTCCCTTTTTTTTTATGTCAAAAAATTCTTTCAAAACCTGCGATTGAGTTACATGTTTTTTGCGCCAAACAACTAAAAAAGGATCATAAACAACATATGAATATCGTCCATCTTTAGAGCTTTCCAACAAAACTGAATAATTATTCCTTAAAACAGAAAAAACGCTTTGGGGACTATTATCCCCGACAAGTATTTTTTCCGTTGCCAGTTTCAAATATGACATAAAGTGATGTTAGACCATCTCATCATCGCTATACACATGCACGTACTCCGTTTTGTCATAGTCATATATTTCGTCCTCTTTAAAAAATCGTGGCACTTCCACTTTTGCTGTTTCAATGGAATCCGAAGCATGCACTACGTTACAAGCTACACTCATACCCAAATCTCCTCTTATTGACCCTGCTTCCGCCTCTCTGGCTTTGGTTATTCCACAAATATTTCTAACGGCATTAACCACTTCAAGCCCTTCAAGACAAAGCGCGAGCACCGGAGAGCTGGACATAAACCTAGCCACACCCGGGAAAAACGGTTTATCGGCAATATGGGCATAATGTTCTCTTAAAACCGCCTCATCAAGAGACATCATTTTTATACCAACCACTTTTAATCCTTTCGCTTCAAATCTTTTTAAAACTTCACCAATCAAACCTCTTTGAATACCGTCCGGCTTAATTAACACCAGTGTTTTTTCCTGAATACCATCATAATTTATTGCCATTTGTTTAAGTTAAATAGTATGCACACGGCATTCTATAGTGTGATTTCAAAAAGTCAAACCGGTTGCCGTTACCTGGCATTTGGCATTTCCCTTTTCATTTTTTTAGCGGAAAACCCGACATGAACACCCTTTTCCGCTTCAAAAACAGCAGTTTTTGTAAAATTGGGACTTCTGGTCACAATAAATTTTGTCATAATCTCATTAGGATCAAACTCATTTGCAATTTCCCGTACAACATCACGATCAACCAAATGACAAGTTACACCTACGGGAACATTATCCGGAGTTTTTACTCGCACGGTTATATCGTCATAATTTGCCACAACGAAGAACACCGAAGACGGCAATTGTTCGCTAACAATATTAGGTTCGTAACAATACTCCTTACCACTTCTTGCCGGATCAAAAAATTGCTCCAGTTCCGCTCGGGCATTTAATTGAGCCGACTTTATTTCCACATCGGTGTAATCTTTCTTTTCCCGCACATCCACTTCTTGAGGGATTGCCGGTAAAACATTCATATTCATATTTTTTTGGTTAATATTAAAAATATCCGCTCCAGTCAGGACGCGGATCTTACATGAATCATTTTAATTACACAAAACTACGCGTCCCTTTGTTTAAGGATTAAGAGGAGCGCGAGCGAATTTTGAGTTTTTGAAAAATTCATTGCGCTTCAAACATAAAAGAAATTTTCTCTTTTGTCAAAAACTTCTGACAATGCGAATCACAACCACGGCACCCAAAACGCAAGAGCGAAGCGGAGGTCGTTTTTAGCAACCCCCATTCAGCGCACTAGCACAATTTATATAAAAATTATATAAACCGTGCTAGTCGTATGAAAGTACTACTTGATTTTTTACCTCACCAAAATTTCAACAAGGCCTTAAATCTTTCCTCTTCACCTTCATATGGCCCGATAACGGTTAAATACAAACGATCTTCATGCAAAACATCTTTGGCCACGCGCAAAATATCTTCAGCGGAAACCTTTTCCACCTCTTCAAAAATTTCTTCAATACCGCGCACCTTGCCGTACAAAACTTCATATTTACCAAGTAAATGGGCATATTCTTCGCTGTCTTCCAAACGCAAAATCAATTTACCCTTCAAATACTCTTTTGCTTTTTTCAATTCTTCCGCTCCGACAAGTTCTTCTCGAATACCTGAATATTCTTTCAAAACAGCTTTTATGGCGTCATCAATTCTATCCAACGTAACGCCCGCATTGGTAGCCATTAAACCGGTATCCGAATAATCATCGGTCGAAGTGCTAACGTAATAGCAAAGCCCCTGCCTTTCCCTGACAGACAAAAACATACGAGAACTCATGTTTCCACCCAAAATAATACTTAAAACCTTCAAAGCATAATGATCCGGATGCGGCTCCGCGTAACCGGGTACACCAAGCATTATATGCGCCTGTTCAGTTTTCTTGTTGCGAATATGCACAAATTTATCACGCTTGATTTCACCGACAGGTTCCGATTCATATGCCTTTTTACCATCCTGAAATTTAAATAACTCGCTTACACGCCCAACCATATTTTCATGATCGACATTTCCCGCAATCGCCAAAACCACATTGTCTGGAGTATACAATTTCGCTTGATAATCAATAAAATCCTCCCTCTGCAAAGAACGAATATTTTCTTTTGTACCAATTTGATCCCACCCCATCGGCTGATCTCCATACAATAAATTTTCAAAATCCCAGCCGATTTGATGCATTGGAGTATCTTGATACATATTATATTCCTCTAAAATCACGCCTCTTTCCCTTTCAATTTCTTCGGGGTCAAATTTGGCGTTAATCAACATGTCAGACAAAACATCCATTGCCACGTCAACTTTATCTGCAGCAACTTTAATGTAATAGCCAACATATTCCTTGCCCGTAAAAGCGTTAAACTCACCACCCACGCCATCAATGGCCTCGGACACTTCCTTGGTGTTTTTATATCTTTCCGCTCCCTTAAAAAACATATGTTCCAAAAAATGGCTAAGTCCGTTAATTTTCTTATTTTCATAGCGGGATCCCGCTCCGGTTAAAATCAATACGGTAACAGCCTGTGTATTTTTTAAAGGCATTGTTACTACGCGAAGTCCGTTTTCCAAAGTCGTTTTTTGATGCATAAACTAAAATTAGTGATTATTTTATGTGCCATTATAAAAGATTAAATGGAATTGTCATAATAAAAACAACAGTTATAATGAAGACTCAACCAAATTTTATGGCCCGAACCAAAGCAAAATACACAGAGCATGAATTTAAACTGAGAATACTGCAAATATTGGTTTTCACGCTTTTGGGAATCATAACTTTCCGCCTTTTTTATTTGCAGGTAATCCAACACGGCTACTACACCTCTGTTGCCGCCAAAGAACATTTCGGCTACACCGAATTACCGGCAAGACGCGGTGAAATTTTTATTCAGGATTACGCGTCCGGCGAAACGGTAAGAGTTGCCACAAACATAACGCTCGATACACTTTTCGCGGATCCGACCATTATTGAAAACAAAAAATTGGTGGCGGACCGAATTACCCCCATAATTTTCGATCTTGAAGCCGAAAAACTTAAAGACGAACGAAGAGTGGAACAAGAACTCAAGCGCGCGAAAACATTGGAAGAAGAAGAAAAAATCAAAACACTATCCGACGAAGAATTATACACACAGTTTTACAACAACCTCCTCGAAAAAATCAGTCAGGACGTACGACCGGAAATTCAGCTAACCAACACCATTGACGAAAATCTCGCCAAAAAAATCAGCAATCTTGGCTTAACCGGAGTGGAAGTAAATAATAATATTGTTTACGCCTACCCTCCGCAAATAACGGACAGAACTGAAACTGCGTCTGTCTTAAGCCAATACATTGACATCACAGCTACAAGACTTGAACAGATTTTGCAAGGGAAGAACCGTTATGTAATTCTTGCCACAAAAATCCCACCCGAAAAATCAGCTGAAATAAGACAAATACAAGAAGAAGACACCGAAAAAAATTACTTCGGTCTCGGGCTGGAAGAAAATTATTATCGTTATTACCCCGAAAAAGAACTATCTGCCAATGTACTTGGTTACGTCACCAAAGAAGGTATTGGAACATACGGTATTGAAAGTAAATACAACACCCGTCTTCAGGGTAAAAAAGGTGTGTTTCAAACGCAAAGAGACGGTTCTATTCACGGTCGGCAAATTACTGTTGGCGATAGCGTAATTGAACCCGCGGTCGATGGAGACGATATTGTTTTAACAATTGATCGCTCAATTCAAATGACCGTTGAAAAGCTGCTGGCCAAAGCCGTCAAAGATTATCGTGCCGATAGCGGACAGGTAATTGTCATGGATCCGAAAACAGGTCGCATTATGGCAATGGCACATTATCCAACTTTTGATCCTAACGATTTCAGTGCCGCGCTGGAAATGGAAGAAATCAGTTTTACACCGCAGGAAGTTGAACAGCTGGTTCCTCTTGAAGGAGAAGGATACGAAAACCAATTTTGGTTTTACAGAAACGTTTCAGCACATGATCGCTTTAAAGTGTTCCGCCAATTAATAGACCCTGAAGATCCCGACGCGGGGTACATTTACAAACGATACAAAAACTGGATCGGTCTTGAAGCATACCGCAATCTGGCCGCGTCCGGCGCCTATGAACCGGGTTCGGTTTTTAAAGTTATAACCATGGCCAGCGCTTTGGACGACAACGATGTCACACCGACAACATATATAAATGATTCAGGTATATTGGAAGTGGATGAGTTTAAAATTTCAAATGTATCCGCCAAGTGTACGGGACGCGTAAACATGACTCAGGTGCTTGCTTATTCTTGCAACACCGGTGTGGGATGGGTTGCCCAGCAAATGGGCCGCAACCTTTTTTATAGTTACATGGTTAAATTCGGATTCGGTGAACGAACCGGAATAGAGTTCGACAACGAACATCCCGGTAAAATTGAGCACTTTAACCAATGGGCGGAATCTGAATTGGTAACATATGGTTTCGGTCAGGGTTTCACGGCAACTCCAATACAAATGGTGGCCGCCTTTGGAGCCATAGCAAACGACGGATTATTAATGCAACCTTACATTGTAGACAAAATCTCGCAAAAAAACGACAAAATCATAGAAACTCACCCCGCACCTATCAATCAGGTTATAAGTGAAGACACCACTAATTTGGTAACCTCCATGATGGTGGCGGCCACCGAAACAGGTGTATCGGGAAACGCCAAAACGGAAAACCATTATGTCGCTGCAAAAACCGGTACTTCTCAAACATATAAATACGGTAAGCCATTAAAAGGAGCCGGTACAACCATTGCATCCGTTGCGGGGTTCGGCCCGATCGACGATCCGAAATTCGTCCTTTACGCCAAACTCGACCGTCCGCGAACAAGCGAATGGGCCGACTCAACCACATCACACTTATTCAGCGACGTAGCAACATATCTTTACGACTACCTCGGAATCCCCCCCGACAAAAACTAGACCCCATTCTTCGACCGATCTTAAATTTAATGTTATAATATACAAATCCGATTTTAGGTTCGTTTAAACCCAAGGTGGCAGGGCCAGGAGGAATCGAACCCCCGCCAGAGGTTTTGGAGACCTCTGTACTACCACTATACGATGGCCCTTTATGCTTCGCGCGTCGGGTACCCGGCTGACGTATTTTAGCTTCCTTTTCAAAAATCACCAAACCATTTTACCCACGACCGAAGTAGGTACTAGTTAAAACCAAAGTAATACCATCAAACCACTAGCACAATTTATATAAAAATTATATAAACCGTGCTAGTGCGCTGAACGGGTGTCACCAAAAACAAAATACGCTCTTGAGCTATCACGCATTGTGTGCCTAAAACATTGCATTCACATGCAAACCATTTATAATTAGCAATAACAACCCCTCCCCCATTTTTTTATGCAATCAACACGTACGCAAATCGCGACTTTCAACGCAAAAAAAGCCATAATTTTTTCAATACTTTTCGTTTTGGCATTCACAATCCCCGCTTTCATCCATTCACAATGGATCACCGGACCTTTAGTAAACGCCATTTTAATTTTTGCCGTTTTAACCGTGGGACCGGCTGAAGCCATTTTACTGGGCATGATGCCAAGCATCGCGGCCCTTTCGGTGGGCTTGCTCCCATTGCCCATGGCGCCTATGATCCCTTTCATTATGTTTGGAAACGCCATTTTAATAATGCTGATCCATTGGCTTAAAAAAACCAATTTCGCGCTGGCACTTTTTTCAGGCGCGACTCTGAAATTCCTTTTATTATGGGGATCCGTATCATTCATTATTTCCAATTTGGTGCCCGCTCAACTATCAGCAAATTTATCGGTAATGATGAGCTGGCCTCAATTGTTCACAGCCCTGGCGGGCGGATTAATCGCCTATTCAATAGTGAAAATTTTTAAACTGCATGACTAAAAACATCCTACAAAAAATTGAAAAGGCGGGACTGGTTGGTCGAGGGGGAGCCGAATTCCCTACCCACTTAAAGTGGAAGTTTACTAAAAAAAGCAAGGCTCCTCAAAAATACGTTGTTTGCAACGCGTCAGAGGGCGAAACGGGCCTTTTCAAAGATCATTTCATTTTAAAAAACCATTTAAAAGAAATGTTGAACGGATTGACGCTTGCCATGGATTTTTTAAAGACAAAAGAAGCCTACATCAACCTTAACAAAAATTATTACGACGAAATCAAATCCAATTTAAATCGGCAATTATCCACGTTAAAGAAAAAAGGCTACAACATAAGCATTTATAAAGAAGAACCTTCATACATTGGCGGAGAAGAAACCGCGCTTTTAAACGCTATCGAAGAAAAACGGATCCAACCGCGCTACAAACCACCCTACACATCCGAAAAAGGATTAAACCAAATGCCCACTTTGGTGCACAACGTCGAAACTTTGTACGACGTGTATCTGGCGGCCAACGACAAATATGACAATCAGCGCTTTTGCTGCATTTCGGGTCAAATAAAGAATCCCGGTGTTTTTCGCGTCTCAAACTACGCCAGCCTTGAAGAGATTCTTCATACAACAAAAAACTTCCCGCGCTTCGACTTTTTTGCGCAAGTGGGAGGCAGTATCAGCGGTCCGGTTTTTAATAAATCACAATTAGCGAAAGAAAAACTAACCGGCGCCGGATCCATTGAAATTTACAAATCAAACGTGTCACCGGCAAAAGTTTTAAACAAATGGTTCAAATTTTATCACGAGGAAAGTTGCGGCAAATGCACACCGTGCCGCGAAGGAACCTATCAGCTTTATC
>WJJQ01000116.1 GCA_014729615.1 Candidatus Peregrinibacteria bacterium
ATGCGCGATGGAGTTATCAGCACCGAGGCTTACCATCGGATAGACAGCGAACAGGTCCGTCTGCGGCGCACCGGTGATGAGGAAATCATCAGCCGCACCGAGTTGTCGCCCGTGTTCGAGGTGATGGAACGGACGATGAACCTGGTTGTCGACCCGGAGTATCCGGAGGTCTCTAAGAACCTGTTCATAACCTTGCTGCAGCGCTTCATCCGGCCCAATGTAATCTATAACTGGGCCGAGACCGAGCGTCTGCGCCGGCTCGCCGCGGAAAGTGTCAGTTCGACACGCGATGAGCGCGTGCTGCAGCAGGAAAGAATAATCAGCCGCGGCGAGAGGATAACGACCGAACAGATGCTCAAGCTGGACAATCTGCGAGCGGAACTGGAAAAGCGCAACCTGATTTCGGGTCAGTCGGTTATGGCGAAGAAGGACTCCGGGATTGCGCTGATCTATATCATGCTTCTGGTGCTGCTTGGTATCTACACCTATCTGCACAGGCCGGAATTTTACTGGCGTTATTCCAAACTGCTTCTGGTAGCGGTATCCATGGCGATTCCCATCGTCCTTTCCGGTATCGTGCTGGGCAACCAGGATATACCTAACTATCTGGTGCCCGTGGCGGTGGCCGGCATGCTAATCTCTTACCTGCTGGATGACCGCTATGCCCTGGTGACAGCGGCAATCCTGGCCATGATTACGGGTATCCAGGCGGGGTTCTCATACTACATTGTCCTGTACAGCCTGGCTTGCGGCGCCGCCGGGGCGCTTACGGTAAGAAGGGTGGCCAGCCGGCGGCAGCAGTACATGCCGATAATTTACATATTTCTCGCGGCGGTCGTGGTGGTTTTCTCGGTGGAATTCGGCTACCGCGGCGAGGAATTGAGCGTCCTGCCGAAACCTGTCGGCTGGAGCCTGGTCAATGCGACTTTCTGCACTTTCATAACGATACCCCTGTTGCCGCTGTTTGAATACCTGTTCGGCATTACAAGCAACTTTACCCTGCTCGAGCTCAGCGACCTGAACCGGCCTATCCTCAAGCGGCTGGCTATCGAGGCCCCGGGTACCTACCACCACTCGATCATTATCGGCACCCTGGCCGAGGCTGCCGCCTCCGGCATCGGGGCGAACCCGATATATGCTCGCGTGGGCGGCTACTACCATGATATCGGAAAGCTGAAAAAACCACAGTATTTCATCGAGAACCAGCAGGGAAAAAACAACCCGCACAACAGGCTCAGTCCAAAGATGAGCAGCCTCATCATAGCCAACCATGTGAAGGAGGGTGTGGAACTGGCCCGCAAGGCCCGCCTGCCGGAGTGCATCATCGACATAATCCGTCAGCACCACGGTAACCAGTCCATATCTTTCTTTTTCAGCAAGGAGAAGGAGCAGAACCCGGAGACAACCCTAGAGGAGGGCGATTTCTGCTATCCCGGTCCGCGTCCCATGTGCAAGGAAGCCGCGATCATCATGCTGGCCGATGCGGCCGAGTCGGCATCGCGCACGCTGAGCGAACCGACAGTGAGCCGTATCAGAAATCTTATCAAAGGACTGACCGAGGCCAAAATGCGCGATGGGCAGCTCGACCAGGCTGATCTCACCCTGCGGGACCTCTCCAGGATCTGCGAGGAGTTTCTCACCATATTGATCGGCGTGCATCACCACCGGATAGATTATCCCGGCGCGCCGGGGTTGCCCAAGGATGTCAGGGAAAAGGCAGCAAAGCTCAAGGCGGCTTCATCCGGGCAGAACGGTAAGGATGAAGCTGGAAAGGCTGTATCCGCCGCTGAGGGAGATGGCGGACACGGTTCTTGACGAGCATGGCGTAGAGGAAGCGGAGATATCGCTGACATTTGTCGGGCGCGACCTCATCAGGCGGCTCAACAGCCGGTACCTGGGCAGGAGCGGCATGACCGATGTCATTGCTTTTGGCCTTTCGGAACCGGGTGAGCCTGATGGTCCGCTGGTGGGGGATATTTATATCTGCGTCCCGAGGGCGGCCTCGCAGGCCCGGAGGCTGGGACTCAGCCTGGAAAGCGAGCTGATCCGTCTGGCCGCCCACGGCCTGCTGCATGTTCTGGGCTACGACCACGAGAACACAAATGAGCGTGAAGAGATGTTTGCCCTGCAGGAAGCGCTGGTCGATAGATTCCTGCCACGCGTACCTTCGTTGTCATGAAAATGATCGGACCCGGTAGTCAATCACTGTGAGTTATTGCACCTGAGAAAGTCGCGGAATACCCCATGGAACTGGTCCTGCTGATAATCTTTCCTTTTCTCCTCGGTCTGAGTGCGCTGTTCAGCAGCTCGGAGACCGCTTTTTTCAGCCTGTCCAATTTCGAACTGGCTCAACTGGAGGAGGAGAACCCGGCGCGCGGCCGAAGGGTGCGAAAGCTGCTGGAAAGCCCGGATTTACTGCTCAACGGGATCCTGCTCGGCAACCTGGTGGTCAACATCTGCGCGACCGCCGTGGCGACTCTCCTGCTCCATGGCTATAGCCAGCATCTTGGTCTTTCCGAGAAGATGGTCTATCTGGTGGATGTGGCGGGGATGACCCTTATCCTGCTTATTTTCTGCGAGATAAGCCCCAAGGTCTATGCAATCTCCAACGCCAGCCGCCACGCGCTCCGGCTTACCTGGTTCATTCGTTTGTGGGTGCTGCTCAGCCGTCCGCTTGTTTCCCTGCTTGTCTCTTTCAGCACCTGGTTCAAGAGTTTTTTCGCCCGGTCCGAGGAAGACCGCGAGATGCTGGAGGAGGAGCTCAAGCTGATGGTCGATATCTCCGCGGAACAGGGTGATCTGGAACTCGAGGAAAAGAAGATCATACATAACATATTCGAGCTTTTCGACACCATGGTACGCGAAATCATGGTGCCGCGTACGGACATCAAGGGCATCCCGATCGATACGCCGCTGGAGGATATGGTGCGAATCGTGAAGGAAACCGGGCACTCGCGTTTTCCCGTGTTCGAGGGAGAGCTCGACAATATAAAGGGCGTGCTCTACGCCAAGGACCTTTTGAATTACATATACCGGTTTCATGAAATCACCTCCGTGGAGGACCTTCTGCGCGAGGCCTACTACGTCCCCGAGACCAAGCTCTGCGGCGACACGCTGCGGGAGTTCCAGCGAAAACATATATACATGGGCATAGTGGTCGATGAATACGGCGGCACGGAGGGGCTGGTAACGGTCGAAGACATAATGGAGGAGATAATCGGGGAAATCCAGGATGAGCACGACGAGGAAGAGCCCCTGCTCGTACGCAGGGATGACGGCTCGATACTGGTGGATGGAAAGATCAACATGCAGGATCTGGCTGAAAGCCTGACAATCGAGGTCGATGAGGAGGGTTACGAGACGCTGGGCGGATTTGTCTTTACCCGCTTCGGCAGACTGCCTCACCCGGGCGAGAACTTTGATTTCAAAAACCTGAGGTTTACCGTAACCAAGCTCTCCAGGCGGCGGATCTGGAA
>WJJQ01000117.1 GCA_014729615.1 Candidatus Peregrinibacteria bacterium
GAATTATTGCCCAAAGATCCAAACGATATGAAAAATTGTATTATTGAAATGCGCGCGGGTGCCGGGGGCGAAGAAGCGGCCCTTTTTGGCGGCGAATTGGCCAGAGCCTATATGAGATTTTTAGAGGACAAGGGATTTAAAATTGAATTGATGAGTAAAAGTGAAGCTGCGGCGGGCGGAATTAAAGAAATGATTTTTAAGGTAACCGGACCGGGCGCGTATGGATTAATGAAATATGAAAGCGGGGTGCATCGTGTTCAGCGTGTACCGGAAACCGAAAGTCAGGGGCGTGTTCACACTTCGACCATCACCTGCGCGGTTTTGCCCGAAGCAGAAGAAGTCGATGTTGAAATCAATGAAGCTGATTTGAAGGTGGATGTATTTAGATCCAGTGGTCCGGGCGGTCAAAGTGTGAATACGACCGACTCGGCGGTACGAATAACACATGTGCCTTCGGGAATTGTTGTTTCATGTCAGGATGAAAAGTCGCAATTAAAGAACAAGCATAAGGCAATGAATATTTTAAGGACTCGTCTTTATGCCATTGAGCAGGAACGTCGCGCCAAAGAGCTTGGTGAGGCTCGGTTATCGCAAATCGGTACGGGTGACAGAAGCGAAAAAATCCGTACTTATAATTTTCCTCAAGATAGAGTGACGGATCATCGTATTAAGCAAAGTTGGAGCAATTTACCGGGTATTATGGAAGGTGATTTAGAGGCAATTGTTGAGGCGTTACGTACAGAAGATCAGATAAATATGCTTAAAGCCGGATATTAAAAAAATCGATTTTAGTAAACTGATGGACGGAAGTCAAAAAATAGGCATCGCAATAACGGTTGACAAAATCATTCAGTCTTTTATAATACCACAGACTTAATAAAAAAAATGTCAGAAAAACAAGCAGGTGAGCCGCTGTTGTCCACAGATCAAGTAATAGAAATAAACGATTTCAGACCGAGTGTATTATCAAGGCCCGGGCGGGGCAAAGCTTGTGTTGAACTTGGATTCAGTAATGATGTGGAGCAAAAAGAAAAAGAGGTCAGACAAAGAATTGAACAATTTTTACTGGCTCATGTTGATTCATTGTCTCCTCAAGCCAGCTTTCATTTTGCCAATATAAGCGGAGCTAAAATTCTATATGATGAAGACAAAACTGATCCCAATTTTTCAGTAAGCTCTTTGGAAAAATATGCGCATTTATCTACCTATAACGACAAAATTGTGTCTTTAACACGCCAGTTTGGCGAGCCTTATTTTAGAATTGCCGATACTGATGAGTTTATTCATAGAGTGAGTGGAACAAGTCTTTTTACTCTTCCCGCCAGATACATGGAGCTTACAAAACATAGTACAAGGGAAGCGGAAGTTATGATTACTCAAAAGGAAAAGGAATTCAATTTACGTTATATAAGGGATTTTTTAGCTCACGAATGCAAAAGTTGGAATGTGATTGTAACCGGATCGGATCCGCGACAAAATAAATATGAAGCGCAGGAAATCATAAATGGCTTGGCTATTACAGAAGCTTCCACGGTTGATCTGGACAGTATTGTAACCAATCCGCAGGCTTATATGCCCTATTCACCGATAGCGGATGATGAAGGAAACGTTACTTTGCAATTATATGTCGGCAGATTGCATGCGTTGGAAGAAAGACCTCATGTGGTTTCAGACGGTAGAAAATACATTGACTACAGTTTGAAACCAAGATTGCAAAAGTGTTGGTCAACTTTTTTCGGAAAGAAAAAGGTTCGCGGCAGACGCTAATTTTTCAGCTACAGCAATAGGATCAGTTGCATCCACCACAGCATCGGCATTTTTAAAATAAATGTGCTTTCTTTCATTCCATAAATGTCGCATCTCTTTTTGTAGGGACTTGTGATCAGTTAGCGGCGGTCTGTTTGGGTCATTTTCAATTCGTTTTATTAAAAGCTCAAGAGGTGCGTTCAAGAAAATTAAATAACCGTTTTTTTTAAGAGTATTCAGATTTCTTGCTTTTAAAATTGCTCCACCGCCTGTGCCGATAACCAGTTTTTGTTTTTTGGATAGCTCAAGACAAGCTTCTGATTCCAGTTTGCGAAAGTGAGGCCATCCTTTTGTTTTAACGATTTGTTCAATTTTCAAGCCTTCCTTTTTTTCAATAAAATCATCCATATCAATAAATTTGTATTTCAGATTTTTGGCCAAGAGCTTGCCGTCTGTGGTTTTGCCGCATCCCCGCATGCCGATTAAATAAATATTGGGGTTTTGAATATGGCGGACTTTTTTGGTGCGGATGCCCCAATTTTGCAAATCTTTCCAAAAGGTCGGATAGGTTTTTTGCACGCATACGGGATCATGAATTTTTAGTCCCTCAATTTTGCTACCCAATACCGCAAAGCACATGGCAACGCGATGGTCATTGTAGGTTTTGATCGTGTTGCCGTGGATTTCAAATTTAGGGGATGGATTAATGGTAAGACTGTCCTTGGTGTCATCGGCAGGAATGTTCAGCTTTGTTAATTCGTTTTTTAGGGCATCAATTCGGTCTGATTCTTTTACGCGCAGGTTATAAATGTTAGTTATTTTGGTTTTACCTTCTGCCAATGCCGCTACAATGGCAACGGTCATGGCGGCGTCGGGTAATTTGTTTAAGTCGATTGTGCTCAGGCATTTAAGTTTTTTCGGTCCCCGCAATGAAATGCCGGATGCGGTTTTAGAAACTTTGCATCCCATTTTTCGCATGACATCTACAAATTTTAAGTCGGCTTGTTTCGATGCAGAGGGAACATTTTTAATTGTAATTTTGGTGCCGTGTATGGC
>WJJQ01000118.1 GCA_014729615.1 Candidatus Peregrinibacteria bacterium
CTTCTGAATAATCAAGAGTTCTTCTCCCAGGCAAGCGGGATCTTTGGCAATCCATTCTTGTAGATGCTCTCTTTCTTTAAAACCCAACTGTGAAAAGGTTCTTTCTTCCAGTCGGTTTATCCGGTTTTGTGTTTTATCTATTGTGTACATGATACCAATCTTTTTTTACCGGTTAATAATTCCTGCATCATGCCCGACTTTACCTGTCGGTACTTGTCCAGTTGCACTTCTAATTGCTCGATCTCGGTATCCATGTCGGAGAGGATATTGGCGATGCGGGTTTGTTCTTGTTTTTCTGGAAAAGCAATTTCAAATTCGGATAACTTTTCTTTTGTTATTGTTTTAATAGTACCACCAGGTGCTTTCTCACTTTCTATTTGGAAAAGGCGGTAAACTATAAACATGAAGAACACTTTATTAAAAGGGACTAAGAAATTAGTGAAAATCAGCAGGGTTCTATCGACATATGCATCATATTGTGTTAAAGCTATCCTTCCAATTGAACCTTGGATGGTTAACACTACTGTGCCTTCAGGAACAAAAACACTTTTTCCTTTTGCTAAATCACTTATTTTCTGTTTTGTGTCGGGTTTAAGCCTCATATTTTTATCAACATCATAAACCTGTACAAATGGCATCCCATTATCTTCATCGTACCATTTTGGTAGTCCGTAAGGCTGAGGGAAGCTTCCCCTGCGAAAATTTGCAACCTCCTTTAACTTCTTCACTACCCACCCCTCCTTCGGTTTTAACAGCTCCTGCATGGCGCCTTGTTTGATGGCGCGTTTTTTGGCGATGAGCTGCTCCTGAGCCTGGATTAGGGAATCCATATCCGAAAGGGCTATGGCGATGGCGGTTTGTTCGGCAAGGGTTGGGGGGAGGGGGATTTTAGTTTTTCTAAAATCTGTCATTCCAATTAAATTCTTCATAGCACCACCCTGCGTGCTATCAATAACTCTTTCTTGAAAAACCTCCCATTGAAAATACTGATAGAAATATTGTTCGCTGAACCTTAAGGAATCAATTGTTAGCTTCAGAAGCGCCTGATTAATAACTCCTTTCTCATGAGATTCAGGAATTTGAAATATTTTCCCAATAGTTCCTGAGCAACTAACAATGAAATCTTTGGATTTCACTTCAAATCTTCTCAATTCTTGGAATTTAGAACTGTTTACATAATAGCTCCCTAAAGATTCATTCTTGTAAATTGCGTTTTTCTGTTCATAAACCTTATAGCCGCTATTCGTAAAAAATTCTTTTTTCAAAGCACCGCCAAAGGGTCCTCTTACGATTCCATTTGATGTACAAATCTCTTCCAACTTCACCACCTCCCAATCCGATGGTATCCATCCCACTTCGGTTTGCTTGAAACCTCCTTTGTTTGAACCTTGATTTTTGGGATTAACCTGATTACTTGATTTTGTTTTGATGGTTTTCATGATTTTTTAAGAAGTTTATTGTTATGAACACGTTTAAATTGAAGGCTTTTAGCGCCAAAGTTCAAAAGAAGGCCAATTTTCATGTTATAGGCTTCTACATAATTCATGGCTTGTGCAAGGTGCACATTTTCTAGGTTGATAATGGCTTTAATTTCCACCATTATATTTTCTTCCACAAAAAAATCAACTCTGCGGGTACCAATGTTGTAGCCCTTGTATTGTAAAGGCATTTCTTTTTCGCGCTCGTGGGCAATTCCCTGCAAATTCATTTCAATGGATAGAGCACGCTGATATTTAGCCTGTGAAATAGTTTTTATTTCTATTCCTAATAAATCGTTTACCATAAGTAGATTTTAAATATTTTTCTCTGTGTGTTGCATCCTGTTGGTTTTTACATCCTTCAAAATATAATAATGAAACAGGAAGTCTATTTTTTGTAGATTTCACAAGACCCTGCTTATGTTCTTTAATTCTATTATTCAAGTCTTTAGTATAACCGGTATACCAATTCCCATCATCACACTCAAGTACATATATATAAAAATAACCTTTCATCTTTTTAATTTCACAGGCTGAACCTCCTGAAAGCCATTTCCCAAAGCCTTGTGTACTTCCATGGCCGCTCCTATAATCCGTCTTGTTAAATCTTCATATTTCATAATCAAGCAATCTTATAATCTTTTTAATCATGGTTCAGACATTTTTCAGATATTGTACCCCATCGCCTCTAAATGTCCACTTACTTTTGCTTTCAATTCCGCCACTTTACCGGTCAATTCCGGCAGAGGATTTTCATACCGCTCTGCCAGTTCCTTAATGCGTTCGGTCAGGCGGTAACTGATGGCATCCATTTCAGCAGCGATGCGGCTTTCCAAAGTGCTCATCCATTTTTTATCTACCGTCAAGGTTTTGATTTCGGCTATGCTCAGCCTGGGGTATTGCTTTATCACTTTGACTTCCAACTCTTGCTCAGCTTTTTTAATGGCAGCTTTCAGTTTGGTTTCTTTGTCCAGCAGTTTTTGGTATTTCGCCAACATATCCCATTCTTCGGCATTATCGGCATCCCTTTTTCCCAATTTTTTAATGCGGGCATTCACCGAGTTTTTGGTGAGGCTGCCTTTTTCGGTAGTGGCATCCGCAAGCAGGCCTTCATCACCAGTGTGTTCTTCGGACATCTCGTCCATTTCAGCTTTGACACTTTCCAGTTGATTGTTCAGTTCATCCAATGTAGCC
>WJJQ01000119.1 GCA_014729615.1 Candidatus Peregrinibacteria bacterium
CTTTTACAAGCATTCCATCGCCAATAATAACGGGATGATGCTTGCTTGAAGTGTTTTCCAAAGAGGCTCCGCCTTCATCGAATCCTTCAAAATCAATTTCCACCCGGTCCCCTTTTTTTGCTTCTCTGTCTACTTTTACATAAGTCGCATGTCTTTTTTCTATGTCTTTCAAAACATTTTCAACATCGTTTTTATCTAATTCGACCTTTTCTTCCTTAATTTTTATTTTGTCATGTCCGCTTATTTTGACTTCAGGGTAAATTGCCACTATCGCATCATATACCAATGGATCCTGGCTTTTTATTTCAACTTTTGGTCTTGATACAACCTGCAAATTTTCATTTTTAACCGCTTCCGAATAAGTATCCGGAATCGCAAGGTCTATCATGTGTGCTTCAATAGCCCCCTCTTTGACATGTTTTTTTAATACATCCAGCGGTACATTTCCTTTTCTGAATCCCGGCACGTTAACCATTTCTGAAACTTGCTTTGCCGCTTTCTCCATATATTTTTGCGTATCGGCCTCGTTTAAAGTAACAGTAACTTTAATTTGCGATTTAGGCATTTTTTCCACTTTTATATCCATGCTGTAATTGTTAATAATATTTTTGATTACCACTGAATGGTACCATTATTAGTCTTTTTTTCAACCCGCTTTTATGGTAAAATATAATGATATTTTTGAACAGAATGCTGAAAAACAATAGATTTCAAAATCAGTTTTATCGCCCAAGCAGGACTATTTATTATTTGAATAGGATTAACCCGGCCTTAACAAACCCTGAAACACAAGAATGGCAAAAAACCGTTACTGCAGAAATGTCCAGTTTAAGGGAAAAGGAGCTTCATTCGCTAACATTGCAAGGCTCACTTGAACTGCGGAATGAAATTCTGGGTATTCGCGATGATCTTGCCCACACGATTCCTCAAATGGTTGATTACAATATTAATGAGCTTTTAAGAGCACAAGTGGAAAAAGAGAGATTCCCTGGTGAAACTCAACGGCAAAGAAGAAGACGTTTAAGAGGTCACAAGTCATTTTTGCAACGAGCGCAGAAAATTTTATACAGAAATCATCAAGACTCGCTTGATGCTCAGGTTGACATGCTCTATGGAGTTGGAAATACGATACCGCAAAGAAAACTAAACCTGGCGTACAATATTTGGAACGCTTTAGATATAGGTGAACAAAATATTTTAGCCGGTTTACTGAACATCAGGGGTATTGAACCTGCGGAACCAGCTCCGCCTGCGGCGCCAATGCCTATTTCCGTTTTACAGCTTGCAAACGCTCGATCCACTGAAATAGACTATATTCGCGCCAATAGTGGCATAAACCATGTTGGCGTATTAACACCCGTTCCCAATACCGTAGTATTACCCAATGAAAATGCGTCACGACCACCAAATATGGTTGATCGTCTGGTTCATTTGAATAATGCACAAAATGAATTGACTGAAAGGCGTTTTTTCGGATACATAAAGGATCCGACGGTAATGCAGAATTTTTTGAACAGTATTCGGAGGGATGCCCCAGAATTACGAGCTTTAATCGATGAAATTCTGGTGCAACACACTTTATATAGAATTGAAAACCAGCCCCATAATCAAGCATTACTCTATAAAATGTTTGTCATTTTTAATACACAAAGACAAACAGAAGGACAAGAGCAAGAGCAAGGGCAAGACACGCTTCGAAGATGGCTGACTCAAATCAGGGATGCGCAGCCCGAAAATGAGAATCCCCCGGTTCAAAATGAAAATGGCGAGGAAAATTCTGAAGCGGTTCAAGAAAGAAATGAGCAATTGAACAGAATAAACGGCTATTTCGATAGACTTGCTGAAACAAAGACTCAATTGCGACAGCTATATAGCCAAGCAGATCAATTGGGCGCGACATTGTGGGACTATGGCATTGAAAGACATAGAGCACAAGATGCTTTAAATGCCCAGCTTGCCGGCGCCGGCGGGGCCCACCCTCGTGCGCAAAACATCAATATTGACAATAGTCATATTCGCGACATTACCAAATTAATTACTGATGCAAAAAAGCAGCGGAATGAATTGCTGGGGCAAATACGAGATTCTGAAAATAACTTCCATGAATTAAGGCAAGATATAGTGGAACTGCTTAGAAGCAGACGCGCTACTTTTGATCAGCCGGGACATGCTGATAATAATGAAATAGAACAACTTAACGATTTGCGTAACACAACTGCGACTGATGTTAATTCCAATGAAAATCAAATATTCGGTGAGATTAATCCGGCTGATGCCACTGCTGTAAGAGGCAATGTTGGTAACAGTGATTTTATGAACTATATTAATACTTTGCGTGACCTTCAAATTGATCAAATGAAGGACCAGGTAAGAACCTTTTTCCGAGGTGAAGTAGGTGGTAAAAAACGAATGACCGCGTATCAATTGCTATGCCAATTAAATTCATTGGAAAACCATGAGAGAGGAATAACGAATCCGGAACTCAATATGACTGTTTCAATCGCTCAAGCTGAAAGATTAGCAGGTCGTTTTAAACGCGGTACCGAGCTTTTTCACGCAACAAACAGAGAAATTTCAGAAGCAATCGGAGCAACAGACTTACAAAGAATCAATAAAGAAGTGCGCGCGCTTTTCAAAAGGAGCAACATTTATACGGCTGATGATCTTATTGAAGGTATTACACGACAAGGTTCCGGTATTGAAAAATTCAAAACCATTAATACTACAATGACTCAAAAACAACTGCATGTGTGGTTGGACGAGAATCCCGAAATTGACACTAAAGAATTACTGCTTTTTGTACAGGAATTAATTAAATCAATACAAGGATTCAGATACTCGGGAGGAAAAGTTGAGATTTTGGACAGAATGTCAGTTGAACTTGAAGAGCTGATTGATGGTGTTATAGAACCTGTATTGGCCGCCAGACGTGCAATCAAATATATGCGCGGTCTTGAACTTGATCCTGAACGAAATGCAATGCATCAGGTTACGGAAGGCATGACAAAACTGAATGAAGATACCGCCGAAGAAGAAAAGTCGGTGCTGGAAACAGTGCAGGATTTTGTGCAGGACAAATGGAAATGGATTAAGAAAAAAATATGGAAACGAGATATGATAAACGAGCATTTCGACACTTACACAAGACTGCAAAAAGAAGCTAAAGAAAATAAAATGTCTCGTGGCGCCAGAAAAAGGCAAATGCAGGACCAGTTCGGCGAAGCCGCGTCTGTGCTCGGAGCCGCTTATACTGCTTATGAAATGTTAAACACTGCCAAAGGCGTAACGGGATGGATGGGCCGAGGTGTCAAAAATGTAAGTAACAGAGCCGCTTCAACGCGCTTCATGCAATGGGCTGATCGCAATAAATGGTGGATTGCCACGGCTCCCCTTTGGGTGGCCCCATATGCAGTTTATAAAGGCGGTCATAGTTTGGCAAAAGGCACATGGTGGCTTGGCAAAAATACAATTGGCAGGGCAACCGGGGCCGCAACAAAAGGGATTCGCTCATTATTCGGTAAAAAGACACGATGATTACAGAGTTTAATATAACAACCTATGTAGACGATATAATTGCGAAATCGGGGTTAAAAACCGATGATGCTGATTTACTTGATGAACTTAAGGCTCAATTAATGATTTATATAGACCGTCGCTTGCTTGAGGCAATTAGTGACCATTTATCGGAACAAAATGTTGCAAGGCTTGAGAATTTGGCAAACGAATACCCCGAAGAATCCAAAATCAATCTGCTGACAATGATTATGCCTGAAATTAAAGGTCTTGGAGAAATGTGCTTGTTCAAATTGGACGAGATTAAAGAAGATTTACTTTATTTAATCGGTAAGTTTCAATCTTAGTTGGGAATTGGTTTTTTATCAGATTTATGCTATAATAAATAGATATATTTGGGTGAAAAACCAAGTTATATGAATGAAATATCAAAACAACCGGAGGCTCCCAAGGT
This sequence comes from Candidatus Peregrinibacteria bacterium, assembly GCA_014729615.1. GTDB lineage: Bacteria > Patescibacteriota > Gracilibacteria > UBA1369 > UBA1369 > WJJQ01. The sequence continues at coordinate 3,968 of WJJQ01000119.1, forward strand.
TGTCCAACCTGAAACAGCAGAGCAAAATGAGCAAAAAGAGTCGCTTTCTGAAAGTGAATCCGAGCTTACGACCAAAGAATCATTGGAACTTGTTAAAGATTATCTTAAAAGGAATCCCAGTTTGGATGATCCTCAAATGGTGCATTTGTTCAGGTCCGACCAGGCGCTCGAAATGCTTTCGGGCAAAAATTCAAAAGCACAAGCAATAGCATATGACCAAATTAAGAATGCTAAGGAAATATTAACCGACATGACACGGGACAAGTTCGGTGAAATGGATTTGGCGGCGAAATTCGAAGATCCAAATAAAAGAACTTTTCAGTCCACACTTAACAAAGAATTAATCAGACGAAGTAAAGACCAGCATGCCGATGTTGATGTATTCAACGAAATTATGAAGGGATACAACACCTATCACCAAATTAAAAAAGTACAGGAGCATTATTTAACAAGAAAAGCAGAGAGAATGGATAAAACCAAGCCTCTCAGAAAAACTGTCGATTATCAGATCTGGGACAATGTAAAAGAAATTGGATCCAATATTAAAAAGAATTGGGACTCGCTTGATAAAAATCAGAAAATTGCGGCCGGCGCCGCCATTGTAATAGGCGGCGTGCTTTTTTTAACTTCACAAAACGACAAAGTTGTAAAAGCCAGAGAAACTCTAATGAAAGGCCTAACATGGCTGGGAGTGGGTGTTGGAATTAATTTATCTACAAAACTAATCAATAAAAAAACGCTAATTGAAAACATTCGCGATGTAGCCGCCGGTGATACCGGTAAACGCGAATATTATGAAAGAACATACGGCGTGGATTCTGAAAAGGCCGAAGTTATGCAAAAAGCTCACGTCTATTTGTTTGATCAAGATTTTGTGGAACTGGCCAAAAAATATAAAGAAGCCAGGGCGAAAGGAACAGGGAAAATTGATTTGGCCACAATAAAAGACAAAGAAATGACTCCGGAGGAGGTTTATACAGCCATGGATACTGTAATCGAAAAATACAGATCTCAAAAAGTCGGTCGAACCACGGAATCCTCGCTTGATGAAATTGAACAAAGATATAAAAATGAATCATTGGAACAGCGTACTTTCCTTGCTGTTACAGACACATTGATGATTGAGTCGGGCGACATGAAGGTTGAAGAAAATGTCGCTTACTGGAGTTATAATCAGGCTCGTGAAGGTGCAATACGCGGCTGGAACGGCTTCTTTGCGACAACAGAGGGTATGGGCATTATGAAGGATATGTATTACAAAACGTTTAAGGTTGAAGGCTCTGAATCCGAAGTTAAAAAATGGATGAAGGACAGATTTAAAGAAGATGTGATGGATGAAGCATCACTTGATCAATTTGTTGACTCGACAATGACCAAGCAATATGCGGACAATTTCAAGAAAGCAATGAATGTTAGGCTGGGTGAGCACGATGTTGAACGCGATGTCAGATTTTATGAAGCAAAAGGCGATGCAATGTACGCAGTAGCTTCGGTGCCGTTGGATAACATGGCGGCGGATGAGGAGCTGATTGGTGAAGCCATCAATACGGCGGAAGAAAGATTATATGATTTTTTGGGAGAGCATTTCCCCGCTGATATAGAGAATTTACAAAAATATGCTCACGTTGTGGGTGGGGCCAGAGTAATTAAAGACAGACAATTTAAAATGTTTATCAGAATGCCGCTGCCCGGCACTCCGCAATATGAACAAATTAACGCGGGACAAGCAACTACCGGTGATTTTGAATCCAGACGGGGTATTGAGATTTTCGGTGAAAATAATTCCATTGAGTATGAAAAACTTGAGCAGGCCGATCGAGCAAAACTCCGTTTGAAATTTGCTTTGGATGAAAGTCAAAAAAATGAGCTGGATGCTATTTGCGACTGGTACAAAATGAAATATGAAACAAAAGGAAAAACCATTAAGCATGTATATGATCGTTTGCTTGGTACCGGGAAAGAATATGAAGAGGAACGCAAAATGGCACTTGAGCAGACAGGCGTGAAGCAAGGGTTGGCAAAAAACATTAATTTATTAAAAGCGTTTGAAAATCGGATCAATAATATTGAGAAGGGCGCGGCTAAAGATGTTAAAGGAATGAATCGTCAATATTTGCAAGTAGTTGATGAACTTCGCGCAATGCAAGGCTACAATGTACGACTTGCGATTCTTGGAGACAGTAAAGCCAAGAATGACTTAGGTTATACGCCCGGAGCAAATGGTCAAGATATTGAATATTTATTGGATAATTATCGAAAGTATTGCGATCACTACGTTGAGCAACGGAATTTGGGTTTAACATAAGCCGTCTGTTTAAGTTAAGTCTTGGGAGAGGGGGGTGCTTTTTTTGCCACTAGCATGTTTTATATAAAATTTATATAAATTGTGCTAGTGAGGATTGAATGGGTTTTAAATACTACTGTATTGCTCGTCCGCTTGGCCCGCTCTTGACTTTTTTGTGTTTTTATGTTATTTTGTCTCGCTGTTCTTTGAAATATATTTAGTGGAGAGTTGTTTGCTTCTAGGCCGTTTTTGAGCCTATGGGCAGACATACTCTCTGCTCTAAGGTATGACATTAATCCCCTTTCAGGAGGCATGTACCGTGAGTTCCATGATGCGTTTCGTTTTCGCCATTTCGATGTTGATCCTTGTCGTCGGGTGCGGTGGCGGGCCGTCCGAGCCCGAGATGTGGGAGACTTGGGATCAAACCCAGGTCGACTACAACTCCGAGGCCGACGTACCGTCGACCTCGACCCTCCAGGCGGCCGACGGCTACCGCCGGCAGTCGCTAGAGGCCACAGGAGAGTACGCGGCGTGGCTCACGGCCTTGGTCGTGATGCTCGGCTGCACACTCGCCATCATCTTCCTGGTTGCCGGCATCTGGGCCGGACCGTGGGAGAAAGCCATCGAAGGTGCGCTTCTGTGCACAATCGGTGGGGCGGTTGGCTTGATTATGGCCAACCATGGCTACGAGTCCTTCTGGACCGTAGCTCTTGTCGCCATGATCGGCCCCGGACTGGTTCTTCTGGTTTGGGGTCTAATTTCGGAAGAAGACCACCCCGTTAAGCTGTTCATCGTCTTCGGACCGATGGCCGCTTACACCGCATACGCACTATTTAATGCGGTGGTCTGGGGGTGGGCTAACGCCCCCTTCTGGACAGTGGTTTTCTTCCTTTCAGGACTGTTCCTCATCGGCTGGATCGCGAGAGCGTTCTTTGCCGGCGAGTCGAACGCCTAGAAAAACCTTAGGGTGGAGTCTGACCCCGCATTGCTTGTCGATGCGGGGTCTTTCTTTTATATACCCCCTTCTCAGGGGGGGTTGACTTTTTATTTTTTTGTGCTATTATTTTTAGCCTTTGAAAATTTAACCTCCAAAACAAAACTCAAAAACAAAAGGTAATTGCAAATATCAGTAGCAATTAAGAGTCCATGAAAAGACCAGTTACCTTATATAATTTCGGAGTTTTGGCACTACTGCTTACGTGGGCATCGGGCTTAAATTTAAACACAAATTTTACACCTGACCATGCTTACGAGGAAAATAGTATTGCAAAAAATGTAACAGTTGAATATAATCAGAGGCCCAAGAGTGATAATTCAAATGAAATAAATTTTACGGAAATGGGAATCACTCTACACCCCGGTAGCGATTACAAACCAAACAGTAACGGTACCACTCGATCTTTGAATCATTGTAAATCACTAGTATACAGAACTTTAAAAAGTTTACCTGATCAACACGTAAAGCCGCTAAAAAATCTGACATTATATTTTTCAGATGAAGGCAGGCGCGGTCTGGGAGGCAAAGATACTATCATACTTCGTTGTCAAAATGTGACTGACGAAGAATTGGTGGGGGTTCTGGTACATGAAATGGGTCATGTTGTTGATACCGGATTAATCAACGGAACAAAATCCTCCGGCGAAAGCAACTTTCTAGACGGCAAAACACCGGTTTATAGTAATGATGATAGTCTTGATTACTACACTATTAGCTGGACTAATGAAGAAACGCTTAAAGAAAAAGCAGAACAAGATTTTGTATCATTATATGGCATGACAGACCCATTTGAAGATTTCGCGGAAAGTTACGCATTTTATATTTTACATGGTGAAGAATTTAGAGAGCTGGCAAAATATAACGATGCATTAGCAGAAAAATATGAGTATATAAAAGAAACGGTTTTCCAGGGAAAAGAGTATGGAGATGAGCTTGAAAAGAAGGTGGACGTCTTAAGCAGAAATTACGACGTGACGGTTCTACCTTATGACTTAGGGAAGTTCCTGATTATTTAATAATAAGAGGGATTAGGGATATTAACTTTAGGGTATTAAGGCTTTTCTAGGGCGTTGATACACCTAAGAACCAACGGTACTCCTGCCAAGTTTGCAGGGGTGCTTTGGTTATATGGCTTTTTACAGCAGGCATACTAAAATCATTTTTTTTTGTTGCGAAAAAAAGGTCTATCTATATAATGAACAGGCTTTAATATGGTGGTCTTAGCTCAGTAGGTTAGAGCGTCGGGTTGTGGTCCCGAAGGTCATGGGTTCGAGACCCATAGACCACCCCATTTATTCTATGCTTCGTAACTCTTGAATCAAATCCATTTGTTTTTTGCGGGTGCGAGCGAGTCTTAAGCGGGATCGTACACTGTTTGCAATGTTTTTTATCTGATCGTTACTACTTTCATTTAATCTTCGGCATTCCATATCTACATAGCCATCCAAATTTCCAAAATATTCAGTTCTGAAAATGAATAAATGCTTGTCAGAAGAAAAAAACACAGTATCTTCCTTTCGGCTTATTTGCACATCAATTTTTTCCATTTCTTCACATTCAAGATTAAGCCACGGGTCATCATTTCCGGACCCTATTCTAACTACCACGTCATCGGGTTTCGGCTTATAACTGTGAGCACCTCCCTTTATCCAAGCCGCCTTATTTTCAAGTAGATTAAAAAGATTCTGTTGCTCTACTAAAGGCAGCCATTCATGATATTTAACGGGTTCTTTTATAAAACCAATTGCCAATTCTCTGATGTATTTTTCAATTTTATTGTATTGGGAGCCGGCTGTCTCTTCGGGGGGCTTTTCTAATGCAAACATTTTATTGTGGTGGATTTAAGGCGTTACCTCCGCCAAGTTCTTTCTGGTTATCGAGGTAATTTTCAGTCTGCTGGATTATATCCATTAAAACAAATTTGGCAAATGATTTTATTTTGTCATATTCATATTCGACGCTTTGATCTTCCATAAAGTCTCTAAGGCAAAACGCGGCCAGCTGAACCGCGCTGTGATGCAACTCCCCTTTTTCATCTTTAATGGTTTTTAAAAGTTTAACCGCATTATCGAAAGACTTATTCTTAATAGCTTCAGTCCATTTAATAATGGCGATTTTTATTTTTAAAGGCATGACGTTTTGCCCTACGTACAGTTCGGGTAAATCTTCATTTTCAGTATTGATAACACCAGCGCCCAACAAATGAAGCCCCGTTTCCACCTGCATCTCCAGGTTTGAAATAAGCAAAACAGAAACAATAAAACCTGACGGCACATTCAGCTCCAAAAGACGAGAAACCAACTGAATGATTTCGTCTTTCTGGCCACTTTGTAAAAACTTCATTAAAATGCGTACCAATTCGTCTTCCGATTTTTTTTGCCTTTTTTCCTGTTTTTGCAATGCGGCAATCTGAGCCGAGGCGGCCGCCATCCTTTGCTTAAAACGTTCAAAAGAGGCAGGATCATACGCTTCCTGCCCTTCACTCACACTACCAAATGACTCAAAGTCACTCATTAAACAACGCTAACGATAGTATCTCTAAAGGTTCTGCCGTCAAATTTTTTAAGTCTTTTAACGGAATAAGTTAC
>WJJQ01000120.1 GCA_014729615.1 Candidatus Peregrinibacteria bacterium
ATTCGCATAATACGAAACAGATGTGGCCGTTACGACCAAATCGAGATCATATTCTCGCTCCAGTCTTTCCTGCAAAATATCCAAATGAAGCAACCCCAAAAAACCGCATCTGAAACCATGACCCAAAGCACCGGATTGTTGAGGCTCAAAAGTTAATGCGGAATCGGACAATTGTAATTTTTCAAGCGCATCCCTTAAAAGAGGATAATCATCACCTTCCGTGCAAAAAATGGAAGCAAAAACAAAAGGTTTCACTTCTTTGTAGCCGGAAAGCGCTTTCGCTTCATGAGCTTGAAGTTTTTGTTTTCCTTGCCTCCATAACGTATCACCAACCCTGGCGTCTTTCACATCTTTCAAACCTGTAACAACATAGCCCACCTCACCGGTTTTCAAAACACCTGAAGAAACATACTTTGGCTTAAAATAGCCAACATCAACCACTTCCAACTCCCTTTTGGTGTGTAACATAAATACCTTGTCTCCTTTTTTTACCTCTCCGCTAAACACACGAATATAAGAAACCACACCTCTATAAGAATCATAAACTGAATCGAAAATTAAAGCCTTTGTTTCATCGTCCGTATCACCTTCTTTTGGTGGGTTAATATGCTTTACAACCGCCTCAAGCACTTTTTCAACATTCGTTCCTTCTTTTGCTGAAATGCAAATAACGTCTTCAGCGGGAATACCCAATGTATTTTCAATTTCCTGCGCCCTTCTTTCAGGATCGGCCGAAGGAAGGTCAATTTTATTCAGTACCGGTATAAATGTCAGATCATTTTCAAGGGCGAGATAGCAATTGGCCAGCGTTTGAGCTTCAATCCCCTGCGAAGCATCCACAACCAAAATAGCGCCTTCACAAGCGGCTAGACTCCTCGAAACTTCATAAGTGAAATCAACATGCCCGGGAGTATCAATTAAATTCAGCACATACTTTTCACCGTTATACTCATAATCCATACGTACTGGCTGCAATTTAATCGTAATACCACGCTCTTGCTCCAACTCCATAGTGTCCAATAATTGACCATGTTTCATATCCCGCTTGTTCACAGTGTTGGTAATTTCAAGCATACGATCGGCCAATGTTGATTTTCCGTGATCTATATGCGCGATAATACAAAAGTTTCTAATATGTTCAGTTGTTGTTTTTCCCATAAATTAAAATGAATCGATGCAGATAGTATCAAATATTGAAAAAAACAGCAATTTTTGGTATACTAAAAAGATATTTAAGCATTAAAAAGACACTAAACGTGCAATTCAAAGTACCACAAGACGTACAACGAGCCGACAGAATTATAGGCCCGCTAACCCTTCAACAGTTTTTAATCAGTCTTGCGGGAGGTATAGTCGCCTATGCAATTTATGTAACATTGGCAAAAATTTATCCTGTAATTATCTGGCTTCCACCTGTCGCGATCATCGTTCTTGTCACCGTCGCATTTGCTTTTGCCAGACCGCTTAACATGAGTTTCACCAAATACATATTAAGAAGAATTGAATTTGGATTATTGCCAAGAAAAAGAATATGGATTAAAGCAAGCGCCGAAATACCACCGGGTTCCATTCCTAAAGTAGACCCTAGCAAAGCCAAAAAAGACAAGTCTGCAGAAGAAACTAAAGAAGACGCCCTCCTGGAAAAACAACAAAAAATGAAAGAACTGGATAAATTTTTGAAATCTCAAAATAATCATAAATAATGGCTCAAGACAAAAAAACAAAAGAATCGGTCAAATCGGCAAAAAATAAACAAGCTCCGGGCACCAGCACGCAAACTTTTCTGAAAATTTCGGAAATAAGAGACGACACTCTCGTGCTAAAAAACGGTGGATTACGCGGATTATTGAAAGTGACCAGCATCAACTTTAATTTAAAATCGGAGGACGAACAAAATGCTATCATTTACTCATATCAAGGTTTTCTGAATACACTTGATTTTCCGGTACAAATAGTAGTGAGATCAAAAAAACTCGATATTGACGATTACCTTGATGATTTGCGCAAAAAAGGAGAATCACAGGAAAACAAATTATTACAAGCTCAGACTTTTGAATATATTGAATATATAAACAAACTTGTCGAATATGCCGACATTATGGAAAAAGAATTTTATGTAATTGTCCCCATGGATCCTTTTAGAGCACAAAAATTAAATATTTTTCAGCAATTCTTCGCCAGCATGAACGCCAAGGATTCATATTCCGACGTAAAAAGACGACATGATGAATTCAATGAATTGCGTAAAAAGCTGTCACAAAGGGTTAATACGGTAAAAGTGGGACTTGAAAATTGCGGTCTTAAAGCCGATGAACTTGATACCAAAGATTTAATTGCCCTTTTTTACGAAATATACAATCCGGTTTCTTCACGCTATGAAAAACTACGTGAAGTGGATGATTTAAATATCAGAAGCAGCGCCGAAGACGCCGGTGAAGTCTAAAACCTACAAAAAAATATTCGCCATTTAATTACATTTGTTGTAATGATATAGCCATGGCATTACAACAAAACAAATTTGACGAACCCTTGGCACATGCTCTCCGACCACAAACGCTCGATGATTTTGCCGGACAAAAAAACGTAGTCAGTGAAGGCAAAATGTTAAAAACACTTATTGAAGAAGACAGGCTTCATAATATGATTTTTTGGGGGCCGCCCGGTGTCGGTAAAACAACTTTGGCCCGCATTATTGCCAATCAAACCAAATCCATTTTCAAAACAATTTCAGCTGTCACATCGGGTGTGGCTGAAATCCGTACAATAATTAAAGAAGCCGAAGAAAACAAACGTCTGGGAACCTCCACCGTTTTATTCATAGATGAAATCCACAGATTTAACAAATCCCAGCAAGACGCACTTTTACCGCATACCGAAAACGGAACAATTACATTAATTGGAGCAACAACAGAAAACCCCTCTTTCGAAGTAAATTCTGCTTTACTTTCAAGGTCGCAGGTCTTTGTGTTCGAATCATTAACCGAAGAAGACTTAATATCTATTTTAAATAACGCACTTTCAAAAGTAACTTCTCAAAAAATAAGTGACGATGCAAAAAGCTTTCTTGCCCATTATGCAAACGGCGATGCCAGAACTTTGCTGAACACACTTGAAATTATTCTCAAATTAAGCGACTCAAACGTAATAGAAACTAATGAAATTAAAACAATATTACAAAAGAAATTTCTTCGATACGACAAAAAAGGTGAAGAGCATTACAATATAATATCGGCTCTTCATAAATCATTAAGGGATTCCGATCCGGACGGCGCTTTATATTGGATGATGAGAATGCTGGAAGCGGGAGAAGACCCCAAATACATCGCGCGACGATTAATAAGATTCGCATCCGAAGATATTGGCATGGCCGACCCTCATGCCTTACTGGTGGCAATTGCCGCTAAAGAAGCTGTGGTTTTTAACGGAATGCCTGAATGCGAGGTAAATCTTACCCAGGCGTGCATACATCTGGCCATGGCTCCAAAATCAAATTCCGCTTACATTGCCGTTAATAAAGTTAAAAGAGACATTAAAGAAACCGGTAATCTTGAAGTTCCATTACATATAAGAAACGCTCCAACTAAATTAATGAAAGATCTTGATTACGGCAAAGGTTACAAATACGCGCATAATTACGATAATGCCAAAGTCGAGCAGCAACACCTGCCCGACGAACTTCAAAAAAAGCAATACTATCAACCGACCGATCACGGCATCGAAGCTAAAATCAAAGATAAGTTACAGCGATAAACGCTTTTGAGCATTGACTAAACCCTCTTTTTCTTATAAAGTATCGCTCTTGATACTTTTTTATGACAACTCTTCCACAAAAAATTTCAGAATCAATGCATCCGCGAAGGACTATAACGCCCGATGGCGGGCATATGCGTCATCAATTCAACGAAACATTCAACCATTTGATTCTTGAAAGTTACGCGCCCGATGAAATTGATCCCGAAACCGGAGACTATTATTATACACAACCTGAAGTAAGAAAATATTTAGGTCAGGATTTAAACACGCTTGCCAACAGCGACCCTTTAATCAAGCTTTCATTGTTGATTGAGAAAGGTGAAATCGATCCTGAAAACGCCGATACATATATTACAACCTACAAACTGGTCTGGCCGAATATTAAGAGTTGTAACGACTTATATTTCGGGCAAATCGACACTAACGAATTGATTGCCAAGCTACAGACAATGGTCCGGAAAGAACTGCATATACACGGCGTACATGGACTCCATACATCTTTCAAAGGCGGTGTGCTTACAATTGAAGTTGTATCTGAAAGCGAACCGGGCCTTAATCAGTCACTTATTGACTGTTTAAATCAAATTGAAGAAAATTCAGCCACGCAGATTTTCCTTCCGAAAACCATATCTCAAATTACCGCCTTAACAAAAGAAGTCGACAAATATAACGAAAAAATTAAAAATGTTGAAAAATACAAAAAGGAGAATTCTGACAAATGGGATGACGAAAAAGAGCAAATACTTCTTCACTTAATTGAGCAAAGTAAGCAAATACAAAAAAATATCGATTATTTGCTTAAATTAAAAAACGACTTGAGTTCCAATAACAGATGTCAGGTTAATTTTGGCTTTGCAAGCCTTGCGGATAATGCGAACCGTCCCTTTATTGCCATCAGAAATTCCGAATGTGCCGCCAACATGGCTAAAGAAAAACAGGACTGCAACTATGCCAAATACAGCCATAATTCTTTTTTACTTTTAGGATTAGTGTCTGCGGCAAAAGTGCAAGCTACTGTTCTTAACGAAACCACGGCCGAAATAAAGCCCGAATGGGCGGATTTTTTTACTAAAGATAAAAACGGCAATGTGAGAATGTCGCAACAAAGAATACGACAATATAGAAAATTGGATAAATATTTTGAATCCAATGAGTTTCAATCTTTATCTGACTCCGAACAAGAGGCTGAAAAAAGCAAGTTTACGTTTTTTGGAAAATACTTCAGAGCAATCAATACCGCCGATGTGGTTAAACCCTATACTGTCGCTAATTTAAGACATTATCTTGAAGATGTTCAAATGAAAGTTACTGTTATTAATGAGGCTGACGCAATACTTAACAATCCATTGGAGGCTTCAAAACTAAGAAAAACTTGGAAAGATTTATTGCCCATAATGAAGCTATCGGCAAAGGCCAAATCAGTTGAACATAATGGTGATGCAAACCCTAATTTAGTTATAGGCAACACGCGATCTTTAATAGCAAAACTGCGTTGCCCGGGCCTGAAATTATATATCACCGGAGATCATACTGATTTCGGAGTCAGTAATGTTCAGGAATATGAAGCAACTTTTTTAGAATTGCTGAGATTAATGCAAGACACAGGGGTTACTAAAAAAGATATTGAGGAAAACAATCTAAGATTTCGTGAATTTGTTGATAGCACTACGTTTTTAGCAAAATTGCTCAGTTTCGGTGACGCAGGTTCATTATTACTAAGAAACGCCGAACAAAAGCTTCATAAACTTGTTGGAGGCAAACTATATATCAACGCCGATGGTGGAGATGAATTAATAGCAATTCTGGATTTTGACAGTGAGCACATGCTTCCGTCAAACAATAAAGATATTGCAACCGTTTTAAGTTCATTCGCTACGGCAAATAACATGCGAGTCGCGGCTTATAAAACAACCTTAAGCCTCGACCCAATATCAAATTCGGAAATACGCATGAAAACGACGCCAATCAACCAGGGCATTCGTACGAATATTGTCCCCTGGATCAGATTGCTCGAACTTGATGAAGAAGCGCACAAGGACCTCAAGCACAAAGCCGAAAGAAATATTCGCGAAACTAATGTCAGCACTTATAACGAACAAGTTGCAAAGATAGTTAATGAATGATATAAATAAAGTACAAACTAATATAACACCATGAATGCAACTCATGAGCAATACAATCCGATTTTAAACCGCAACTCTGACAGAATTGCGCATCATAGAGTTGGTATTAATGGAATTCGCAGGTGCGTTATTGATTATCCCGAAATAGCTGCGGATTTAAGCCGTTGGTGTATTCAGGCGGAAAAATCGCTAGATGAAGACCTTATACCGGATTACGACAAACTGCATCAAATAGCATTAAAAGCCAATGACTCGGTCAATGCGATTACGGCGCTTGAAAAAGCTTCAGCAATGTTTGCTGAAAAATTGGCTATCGAAGAATCAAGCATTCAAACCATAGACGTAACCGCAAACACACCAACCGCTCTGGAACCGGTTGATGTTACCGGTCTTGAATTACCCGAAGTCGCTTACATAAAAAGAACTACAGCTAAAGCCACCGAAAAAATCGGACACAATCATTAATAAAATAATTGATAGGCACCCATAATCCCACCCCCGTTTTTTTCGCAAATCGTTTTTCACGCACAATAAAAGGCATTACCTTGGCGACGCCCTACTTTTCCTGCAACGATGTTACAAGTATCATTGGCGAAGAGTAGCTTAACTTCTGTGTTCGGGATGGGAACAGGTGTACCCTACTCTCTTTAGTCACCAAGGTAATGCCTTTTACCTTTGTATGCAATTAAACGACCTTGAATTTATATGCGACCAAGGTCCGAATCGCAAGTGAATATTTTGTAGCTTTCACTCATAGCTAGTTAAAAGGTAGCCTTTACATATCATTACCCAGTCAACCAGACTAACATAGACTAGGTAATGGTATGTAAAAGGCTTGTAAAATAAGTCGATTGCCTATTAGTACTTCTCGGCTGAGCACATCACTGCACTTACACCTGAAGCCTATCAACCAGGTAGTCTCCCTGGAGGCTAATGGGGAAATCTTATCTTGAGCGGGGCTTCCCACTTAGATGCTTTCAGCGGTTATCCCTTCCGAACATAGCTACTCTGCAATGCCGTTGACACGACAACAGATACACTAGAGGTTCGTCCATCCCGGTCCTCTCGTACTAGGGACAGCTTCTCTCAAATTTCCTACGATCATGGAGGGTAGAGGCCGACCTGTCTCACGACGGTCTGAACCCAGCTCGCGTACCGCTTTAATTGGCGAACAGCCAAACCCTTGGGAGATGCTCCACCCCCAGGATGCGACGAGCCGACATCGAGGTGCCAAACCGCGCCGTCGATATGAACTCTTGGGCGCGATAAGCCTGTTATCCCCGGCGTAACTTTTGTCCGATGAGCGATATCCCACCCACGTGGAAGATATCGGATCACTATCACCTGCTTTCGCACCTGTTCGACTTGTAAGTCTCACAGTTAAGCTCTCTTATGCGATTACACGACCAGTCTGATTTCCATCCAGACCTAGAGAACCTTTGCACGCCTCCGTTACTCTTTAGGAGGCAACCGCCCCAGTCAAACTACCCACCAAACACTGTCCGAATAGCGGATTAACACTATTCGTTAGAGGCAAAATATATCAAGGATGGTATCTCAAGGATGGCTCCACCTGGACCAAAGTCCAAACTTCAAAGCCTCCCATCTATCCTGCGCATGATATACCTCGACTCAATGTCAAGCTGTAGTAAAGCTGCACGGGGTCTTTTCGCCCTACCATGATTAACTGGCATTTTTACCAGTAATGCAATTTCACCGGGTCTTGTGCCGAGACAGTTTCCACACCATTACGCCATTCGTGCGGGTCAGAATTTACCTGACAAGGAATTTCGCTACCTTAGGACCGTTATAGTTACGGCCGCCGTTCACCAGGGCTTAGATTCAGAGCTCTCACCCCTCCTCGTGACCTTCTGGCACTGGGCAGGCGTCAGCCCCTATACTTATCCTTACGGATTTGCAGAGACCTGTGTTTTTGGTAAACAGTTGCGTGGAATCTTTTACTGAGGCCGAATACAAGACTATAAAAGTATGTATACGGCAGGGCTTATCCCGAAGTTACGCCCGTTGTTTTGCCGAGTTCCTTAGCACAAGTTATCCCGATCACCTTAGTATTCTCAACTCACCCACCAGCGTTGGTTTGCGGTACGGTAACCTAATCCTCTCGCTACCGAGGTTTTTCTCGACACCTGAAATCATTGGAATCTCTCCCCTCGCGGGAAGCATTTTACATAGTAACTCGCGAACCTAAGCGGATTTACCTACTTAAGCATAAACTAATTACTTGTACGTGAATTCATTAACACGCTCCAATTATCCTGATGTGTTACCCCTGAGCTAGCGCCACCTCCCATGCATTGTTTGGTTATCAAGAAACCGAAGTTTCAATCAAACCTCCCAAATTATGAAAAGTATTGCTTGGACGATTATTAGGTTGTACAGGAATATTAACCTGTTGTCCATCAGCTACGCCTTTCGGCCTCGCCTTAGGACCGACTAACCCCAAGTCGATTAACGTTGCTTGGGAAACCTTGGGTTTTCGGTGTCCCGATTTTTCATCGAGATTAAAACGTTACTCATACCATCATTCTCACTTGTTATCGCTCCACCGAACCTTACGATTCGACTTCACAGCAATAACAACGCTCGCCTACCATTATACTAGGTATAATTCGCATCTTCGGTTAATATCTTAGCCCCGTTGGATTTTCGGCGCGAGATCACATCGACCAGTGAGCTATTACGCTTTCTTTAAAGGGTGGCTGCTTCTAAGCCAACCTCCTGGTTGTTTGTGCAATTTCACATCCTTTCCCACTTAGATATTATTAGGGACCTTAGATGACGATCTGGGCTGTTCCCCTCACGACAATGGCACTTTGCTGTCACTGTCCGACTCCTATGAAAGAGCCTCACGGTATTCGAAGTTTATCTAGGTTTGGTAGACTTATTTCGCCCCCTAGCCTAAACAGAGCTCTACCCCCGTAAGGTTTAACATAAGGCTAGCCCTAAAGCTATATCGGCGAGAACCAGCTATCTCCGGGTTCGATAGAAATTTCATCACTACCCACAGATCATCACCGCATCTTGTGACATGCGTGTGTTCGGTCCTCCAGTTATCGCTAGATAACCTTCAACCTGTCCATGGGTAGCTCACCCGGTTTCGGGTCTAGTGCACGACACAAACGCCCTATTAAGGCTCGCTTTCACTATGGCTCCGGGTATAACTCCCTTAACCAAGCGCCGTACAGCTAACTCGATGGTCCGTTCTCCTATAAGTACGCGGTCACCCCGAAGGGCTCCCACACTTTGTATGCATAAAATTTCAGGTACTATTTCATCCCCCTCGCCGGGGTACTTTTCACCTTTCCCTCGCGGTACTAGTTCACTATTGATCACCAAACGTATTTAGCCTTGGAAGGTGGTCCTCCCAGATTCAAACCGGATTTCACGTGTCCGATCCTACTTAGGAAACACATCAACGTATTACACTATTTTAAACTACGGGACTATTACCCTCTATGGTGGTCCTTTCCAGAATCCTTTGTCTAATAAAGCAATAAATTGCCAACTTTTACAGCAGTTGGGCAGTGCTCCTGCAACTCCATAAGTGAAACGACTGTAATCTATCACGCACCTATGGTTTAGGCTGATCCCATTTCGCTCGCCACTACTTTGGGAATCTCGGTTGATTTATTTTCCTCAGGTACTTAGATGTTTCAGTTCCCTGAGTGATCCTCCTTTTACGGATTATCCAACATTACTTGGATAGGGTTTCCCCATTCGGAAATCTCCGGGTCAAAGCTTACTTAGCAGCTCACCGAAGCTTATCGCAGCTAGTCACGTCCTTCATCGAAGTTTGGTGTCGAGGCATCCATTTTATGCACTATGAGTAACTTATTTTACTTGCCTTTTAACTAGCTGTGAGTAAAAACTCACAGATTAAAAGTTTAACTTGTTATGTTTTATTTGTCCTTTTTGATAATTGCATTATCATTTTTGATTTACTACCTAATTTTCAATGATCAATCTAAAAAAAGAGTGTGCTTCTTGCACACTCCCTAACCGTAAACTTTATAACCTTTTAAATTAAAAGTTTAAAGCTAAGAAATGCGCAATTAATAATGTTTTTTTGTCTATTAATATAGTGGTTTCTATAATTAAAGCCATCCGAGTATAATCAGTTGCCAATGCGAAGTCAAGAAAAAATAAAAGATTTTTTCCTTTACCCAAAATTTACCTAAAAAAACATACCGAGTGAGGATCCCGCAATTAATTGCAAAGTCCCGAAAGCATACATCACGGAGAGGATAATTACACCCAATCCCACCAAAATATATAGCGTAAAAGTGCCACCAGAACCCAAATATCTTTCCGCAAAATCGATATCACCTGTAATTTGTTGCAATTTTTCCCGGTAAATAACTACCAGTACACCCAGCGCAACCCCGAAAATAAATACCAATGCTTTATCCATAAGTTCATTATAACATAATTGGGATTATTGGTCTATAACGCTATTTACCTGGCAATGCAGCTTACCAAGTAAGGTGGGGTTACCCAGTATTGTTACTGGGTATAGCCGCTTACCGGGTATTCTTACCGGATATAATTAAAAAAAATCCCATCTCCAGCTTCAGATATTGACATATGAGGCACTTTATGTTAAAAACAAATTATGGAAATTAAAAGACTTTCAGCCATACCACTGCCAAAAATCGTGCAAGACCTAACAATAAGTGTTCCGCGCGATGAAGAGCATATATCCTATTACGATTTAAGTAAGGACGCAAACAACAGCAAAAAGAAAAAGCTTGAGGAACTGCAAATTTCAGCCAACACTCATGCCTTTTATTTAGGTAAATTCAAAGCTACCACCATTTGGCAAAATATTTCCGATAAATGTGGTTTTGAAGCTGTAGATCAAGGCATTTATTCACATGAAACCTACGTAGAATTAATGAAACTAATAAAAAAACACTTACTCGAAAACGAAAAGTGCACAATCGTTATAGGGCCGATATTAAGCGAATTATTTAATGGAAAAGAGGATATTGATGGATATTTAAAACCTGATGAACAATTAAAATACATAAAAAAATTAACAAAAAAATATGGAATAAAGCCAGATCAAATTGATATACGAAGAATGGAGGAAGAGCCGTATAATCAAGGCCTATTCGAAGCCGCAACAAAAGCCAAAGACGAGCATGGCGACCAATTCACAAAATATGCCTACGAACACGATGGTCCCCTCCCCCCTTTAACCGACGATAACGTCGACGCGCTACTTATTGCCAAGTATTTACACAGAGCCGCAACGCAAAATCCAATTGCTCGCGAAATTTTTAAAGGACTCTTAACAGATCAGCAAAAATCAAACTCTTC
>WJJQ01000121.1 GCA_014729615.1 Candidatus Peregrinibacteria bacterium
GCGGCTGCTGGCACGGAGTTAGCCGTTGCTTATTCCTGAGGTACCGTCAGAATTCTTCCCTCAGAAAAGGAGTTTACAATCTTACGACCGTCATCCCCCACGCGGTGTTGCTCCGTCAGGCTTTCGCCCATTGCGGAAGATTCCTCACTGCTGCCTCCCGTAGGAGTATGGACCGTGTCTCAGTTCCATTGTGGCTGATCATCCTCTCAGACCAGCTACTCGTCATAGCCTTGGTAGGCAGTTACCCCACCAACAAGCTGATAAGCCGCAGGCTCCTCCCATAGCGATAAATCTTTACCCTTGCGGGACTATCCGGTATTAGACCTCATTTCTGAGGCTTATCCCTGACTATGGGGCAGATACCAACGTGTTACTCACCCGTCTGCCGCTCCCAGCATTTTGACCGCAAATTTTTACAAGGAAGGGATGGAAAATTCCAATGAGCCGTATATGCAATACGGCGAGTGAATTTTTCATTCCTGACGCAGTAGAAATTTGTGAGCAAAATGCTGGGCGCTCGACTTGCATGTGTTATGCACACCGCCAGCGTTAATCCTGAGCTAGGATCAAACTCTTCAAATATTTTTGAAGATCCAATATTTCACTACGGAAATAAAGGATAGCTTTGTTGTTATATGTTTAGTACTTCGCTTAACCAAAAAGGTTATAGCGGGACTTAATTCTCTATTACACCCTAAATGTTAAAGATCTTGAGTTCTTTACATCCGCTCTGACACGGCTGTTTCTGAACTACCATTCAAGCTATACACGCTCGAAATAGCGTACGAATTCTATTGAAACTTTTTAAAGAAGTCAACATTATTTTTAAGCATTTTATAAAAAATGTGTTACAATGTTTTAAAAGTACTTAATTTAACAACATTTATGAATCCAAATCCCGCTCAAAATAACCAAAACGAACCCATAACAAACAGTGTTTTAATTCCAACAGTCATTGAAAAAACACATGCCGGCGAAAGAGCATATGACATTTATTCACGGCTTTTAAAAGACAGGATTGTTTTTTTGGGAACAGCAATTAACGACACGGTTGCTAACAATATAATCGCGCAATTACTTTTTTTGGAATCGGAAGATCCGAAAAAAGACATTACGCTTTACATTCACAGTCCGGGCGGTCACGTAACGGCAGGTCTGGCCATTTATGACACAATGCAACTGATTAAGCCCGACGTTTCAACTGTTTGTGTGGGGCTTGCCGCTTCAATGGGAGCCGTATTGCTTGCGGGTGGAGCCGCTAAAAAACGGTACGCCTTGCCGAATGCGGAAGTAATGATTCACCAACCGCTTGGAGGGATTCAAGGTCAAGCCAGCGACATCTCAATTCATGCCGAACATATAATCCGCACAAAAGACAGATTAAACAACATTCTTGTTCACCACTCAAAGAAACCGCTTAAAACAGTTGAAAAAGACACTGACCGTGATTTCTTCATGACTGCTGAACAAGCACTTGATTACGGATTAATCGACAAAATCGTAAGTCAGAATAAGAAGGTCTAACCCTATTTATTCACTATTTTGCAGCCTTTTTTGAAGACTTGGAAAGTGATGGCTTTTTGACGCTTTTGCCGTTTTTAATGCTCTTTTCGGCATGCGCTTTCATAAATTTTTCCGTATATTTTACTATTTCCATGGCGATATCAATTCCACTCGCGTCTGAAATACCTTTGAATCCGGGATTAGCATTCACTTCCATAATCATTGGACCTTTGCTGGTCAAAAGCATATCAACTCCGCCTATTTGCAGACCGAGAGCTTTTGTTGCCTTAACAGCCACTTTTTGTTCTTCCAAACTTAAATCCGCAATAGATGCTTCGCCACCCAATTCAAGATTTGACCTAAATTCACCCGGCTGGGCTTGTCTTTTCATGGCAGCCACAACTTTATCTCCAATAACAAATGCTCTGTAGTCGGCCCCTGTTGCTTCGGCAACATATTCCTGAATCATAATAATGTTAGATTTTGAATTAACCCAAAGCGCATCCAGCGCGGAATACAAGGACCGGCGACTTTCAACAATGACAACCCCCGCGCCATATGAACCGGTACAAGTTTTAATAATGCAAGGATACCCTCCTATTTTTTTAATCGCATCATCAAGATACTCAAGTTTACGAGTCACTACGGTTTTTGGAACGGAAATCCCCTTTTTAGTAAGGATTTGCATAGTGCGTAATTTATTTTTTGCACGTAACACGGGTAAATAACCGTTAATCACAGGTACATCAAGCAATTGAAACTGTTTAATCAAAGAAACTTCTAAATCAACATCTGACAAAATAGCCGCTCTTGGCACTAACACGTCAACTCCTTTAGTGGATTTGTTGTTATAAAGTATTTCAAAATTTTTGCCACTGAAAAACATCTGACATTTTCCAACTTTATAATGGATGGGTTTGTGTCCTCTGTCTTTAATCGCGCGCCTTAATTCCCTTATTTCTTTGTTACTTTTCGATCCGTACTTTAATTCCGTGTAATCTAAAATACCTATATGCAATTGGTCTTTTTTCGCAATTTTTTTAACCATATTTTTTTAGCTGTGATAAAATGACGCAGTACTTTTACCAAAAAAATCATGCAAATAAAAGTAGATAAGATTGCCTCATGCACGAAAAATGTTCCCTTAAAGGCACATGACGTGGAAATACGACGAAAAATCACAGCGGAAGATGGTGCCGTCATAGTTGTGGAAGTATTGCAAAATAAAAAAATTTACAATCAATTAGAGCTTACAACTGGCCGTTTATCAACAATTCACAAAAACGACATTTTAGTGGTTTCATTAGGCAGTCGTCGCGCTTTAAAAGGATTCGCCGGTGATGTCCCAAAAAAAGTAAAATATGGTGACATTTTGCATTTACTGAATTTCGGAGGTGTTACGGGTATTTGTACAAGTTCAAGCATCGGCGCCGTGGGACAACCATTGAAAGTGAGAGTACTGGGCTCGGTTGTAGACAAAAACAACAATCCTATCAATATCCAAAACTATTCAATTTTTAAACCCGAAAACACAATTAAGTCGAAAATCCCCGTAATTGCCATTAGCGGAACTTGCATGCATGTGGGAAAAACCACTATTGCGGCGGAACTTATTAAAACAGCTTCGCATTCCAACTTTAAAGTTGCGGGAGCAAAAGTCGCGGGCATTGCCGCGCTTCGCGATACATTGAAAATGGAAGATTATGGAGCAATAAAAGCTGTCTCCATTACCGACGCGGGCCACACCACAACCGCAAACATGGAAGAACTTTCGGTTGCCATTGCAAAAGGTGCCATCAATTATTTAAGCAAGGACAATCCTGACTTGATTGTCATTGAATTGGGTGACGGAATTTTGGGCGAATACGGTGTATTGAACGTTTTGGAAGACAAAGAGTTTCAGCAAGTTTTAGCGGCGCATATCGGATGCGCCGGCGATCCGCTTGGAGCCGCGAAGCTGTTTGAAATCTGCCAGGCAATCGGTGTGCCCTTACATTTAATTTCAGGCCCTGTTACTGACAATTCCGTCGGAACCGACTTCATTAAAGAATATATGAACATTAAAGCCTTTAACTGTATTTCTCAGGGTGAACGATTGTTACCAGGACTGATTAAAAAGGCCTTGGAGTTTAATCTTGCCACACCGATTGAAAGTTAATTTTTGATTGTCTCGGCATTTTACAGTACAATAAATTTAAATTTGTAAACTATTCACATGCGCTTTTTAAAACTTTTCTTAACTTTTTCTTTATTCTCATTCCTTTTAGCGGGATGTTTCAATTTTGACACTGACACGCCCGATGACTCCGACACGGCAAACGAAACGGAAAGATTGTATGAAACCAATGATTATGCCGTCATTATTCCAAAAGACTGGGAAGTTATAGAAAAAGAAAATTTTACTTCAGACATCCCCGAAGAAACAGACATTGCATTTAGAAATAATGTAAAAAACGAAACGTTTACTGCAACGGCAACGATTGTTGAAAGAGATTTGTTAGACACTTTGGATTCTCTTGAATTCGCAAACAGAGTAAGAAACAGACAAAAAGACGGACTAACCGACTACGACGAAATCAGCAAGGAAAAATATAATATTGTTGTAGGCAACACAAGCCAAGAAACTTTATTTATTCACTTCGCGGCCCGAAAAACCACTTCCGATCCATTATTGGAATATTTTCAGACTTACGTTACCAGTGACGACACCGCTTATATTGTTGGCGGAGCCGTTCATCCCAACGAACAAGAAAACACTTCTCAAATCGTTGAAGATATAGTAAGATCGTTCCGCTTAAAATAAAA
>WJJQ01000122.1 GCA_014729615.1 Candidatus Peregrinibacteria bacterium
ACACGACTGCATGGAACAATCCTAATAGGTTTATATGTAATTTACCTGGTTTCTTTGAGCTTCAGAGAGGTTGTAACGGCATATCTGCATATTGCAAATTAGCTTTCCTGATCCTCAGGAATTAGTTCCACCGCAGTTTCTTCCGTAATAATATCCGCTTCAAGCAGATCCATTGCAGCTTTTTTCATTGTTTGCATGCCTTCCTTGAATCCGGTTTCAATGGCTGATCCGATTTGATGCGATTTATTTTTTCTGATCATATTGGCAATGGCACTGTTATTAAGCATGATTTCAAGTGGTGCAACTCTGCCTCCGCCATCTTTTGTTTTTACAAGTTGTTGCCAGATTACAGCTCTCAAACTTTCTGAAAGCTGAGATCTTACCTGGTTTTGTTGTTCGAAAGGGAAAGCGTCAATAATACGGTCAACCGATTTAGCCGCTCCGCTTGTATGAAGCGTCGCAAATACCAAGTGTCCTGTTTCCGCCGCTGTAATGGCTAATTGAATTGTTTCAAGGTCACGCATTTCTCCGACCAGAATAACGTCGGGATCTTCACGAAGGGCCGACCTTAAGGCCGTGTTGAAACTTTTTGTGTGTGTTTTCACTTCACGTTGTTCGATTACACATTTTTTGTTTTCGTGTACGAATTCAATAGGATCTTCAATGGTAATAACGTGTTGAGGTTTCATCTCATTGATTTCATTTACCATGGCCGCGAGGGTGGTGGATTTACCGGAACCGGTCGGTCCGGTTACAATCACCAAGCCCTGTCCGTAGGTTGTTATGTCTTTTAAAATTTCCGGCAAGCCCAGTTCGTCCAGAGTGAAAACTGATTCCGGAATTAAACGGAACGCCGCGCCAATACCTTTTCTTTGCACAAAAACATTCACTCTGAAACGGGCAATGTTAGGGATATCCAGGGAAAAGTCGATATCCAGGTTTTTGGCAAAGTACTTTTTTTGATCTTCATTCATGATTTCCAAAATGTGCTCTTCAGCGCTTTTTTTGGAAAAAATGGGATGTTCTTCAATTAAAACAAGATCACCGTTTATTCTTAAAACAGGTTTGGTACCTGTTGTAACATATACATCGGATGCTTTATATTGTACCGCGGTGCGGAATATTTTATCTAGTAACATTTTTTTTGTTTTAGTTTTTTATTTTTTTATAAATTCTCCAGGTCTATTTCACTTTCGTCCACGCCTTTTGGAAGGACGTTTTCAATTGCTCCCCATTCACTGTCTTCAAGTTCAGGTACTATTAAAGTGACACGGTCACCTATTTCAGCTTTGAAATAAGTTACTGAAGCCAGTAAAACTTTGTAAGATTTTCCATCTGCAATTACACGATATTGCCCGTCATCAAAAGTTACGGTACCTATAATTCTTCTTCTTTCAACCGGTCCGATTTGTTTATAAATAAATGATCCATCTTCTGAAATGGCAAGTTTTAGTATATCACCCGGTATTAATTTCGATTTACTTGCATAATTGGCAGGTACTGAATATTCCTTGCCATCTGGCCCCATCATTTTTTGCCCGTCAAAAACCCCTTCAATTATTTTTTGATTTTCTTCATTGACGGTTATATTGCCGGCATTTGCGGCAATTTTGGCATACTCATTTTTACCCGAATCTGATGAAAGTTCGGACAGGATTTGTTTGGCCGATCGCAAACTGGCTTCCGCACTTTCAAGCATTTCTTTAGCCAACGCAATTTTGGAACTATTTGCCATTTTTATTTTTGTTATTATTTTTCTTATTTATTATACTAAATTTTTGCTTTTTTCTCAAGGTCTATGCCTGTTTCGATTTTGACTTTATAAGGTTTTGTAGTATTGCTCTGCGGGTAATACCCACATTCGAGAAAATTCTGAATGTGAAGACAAATGTTGCGGCCAAATATAGTTCAAGGCCAAGTTTGTCTCCAAGCAATGTGATGGCAATGGATAAAATAATATTAAATAATAATCCGGTTATGAAAATTGTGGCGTTGAACTGGTCTTTTGTAACTTCCGCTCTAATTGCGCCGAATAAAGCATCCAGAATACCCATTATCACAACCGCGGAATATTTGGTCAGTTCCAATGGAATTGGAAAATTTATGGCCAAGCCAAGGATTATTCCCGCTATTATACCTAATATAGCCCAGATCATTATGCTCTTTTAAAGATTACTTTTTCGGTTTGAGTACCGGATATTCTTAAGTCTATATAATCAAGTGGTGTATTGTAAATATCTAATTTAGTCAAAGCCTTAATTAATTTCTGAATCTGCTTGTTAATGCTCTTTTTTTCGTCCAGGTCCAATAGCACAAAGAAGCGTTTTTCTGTGTATAAATGAACTTCACGTTCAGCTTTTAGAAATTTTGCGTATAAAACGTGCATTGCAAATTTTTCTTCGTATAATTTAACGGCGTTAATGATTTGTTTGAGTCGTTTTTGGCTAACTGCCTCACTTGTTAGGAAACTGTGTCTTAGTTCCAATGGTTCGTCCGTGTTGTAGTAAATATATGGCAGATCGGGATGTTCGTTATTTTCCTCAACCAGGAATCCTTGACTGTCGGCAATAAATCGCTTTTGAACGCCATTTACAATATTTACAATATTGGCTACAACGGGGTATTTATCGTACTCAATTTTTACGGTGTCCGGAAATATTTTTTTAATTTTAATGGATTCAATTTCAGGGTGAGCTTCCAATAATTCTTTTTTTAAAGCGTCGGATTTAATAAATAAAATGTTTTCACCAACCACTTTTTTAAGAATTGCCGACATTTTCTCGTAATTGTCTATAAGAGTGCCTTCTTCTTCGATTTTAAAGTCTTCAATCAAAAAATAATCTGAAAAAAATACTCCGTGTACCCCCAGGGATCCCAATATAAGGATTAATACAATTGTTAATGTCAGTTTCCAGCTGCTTGGTTTTTGAATGTTTTGAAGGCGCTGGGGTGCGTTGATAGATCTTGTTTGCCTAATGCGGCGGGTTTTTTGTTTGCTGTTCGGTAAAGCTTTTCGATAAGGAGAACTTAGTTTCGAAATTTTAGTGCTTTTTTTGACTTTCTTGGGCTTCTTTTTCTTAAACAAGGTGAAAAATTATGAGCCCATTAAAGATAAACGATGCCGCTTAAGGTTACAAGTAGAAGACCCAGATAAATCAATATCATGGGTTTGACAAATTTTTTATTGCCAAAGAAATACATAATAAATCCTTTTTGAATCATGTTAAGGAAAGTAACCAAAACGATGATTAATTTGGCGTCAAAAAAGCTTAAAAGTGAACCCGCGGTAGTGGCCGTACTGATTACAATCGGATCATCGACGGCGAAAAATGCGCTGATTGTAGCTATCCCATAGTATAGATTGGGGCCACCCAGAGTAAGAGCCACTTTAGCGAAAATTAGAGCCATTACTATGAATCCGGCAATTTTCAGCGCGTTCAGTAAATTAAAAGGGGATTTAAAATTAGTTTTCGTTTTTTGAATTTTTTTGGTTTCTTTACCGAAATATAAGAATAAACCGACTCCAAGAAGATAAATAAACATTAAAAAAAGCGTGGGAAGAATTCTAAGAAATAATTCTTCGTTCAAAGCTTTTACGAATATGAAAGTTTTAATGAAGCTTATTGATGATGCTAAAAAAATTCCGGCCAATATGGGTTTTTTAGCATGTGACAATTCCTTACTGCGTTGACTTAAATATAGTGATGTCGCAGTACTTGAGTATAAGCCCCCCAACATTCCGGAAAGACTTAAACCGAGTCTTTGGCCGAATAATTTGATCAATATGTATCCAATAAAACTGATACCCGAAATTACAACTACGAGCATCCAGATAAGGAAAGGGTTTAGTACTTCAACCGCGTTAAACGTTTCTGGTAATAAGTCCTGGGGTATAAAGTATCCGACAATTTGCGTGTCGAAATTTTGATTGGGCAGGAGAGGGAGGATAATAAAAGCTATAATCCCGAATAAAAGAGCATTATACAGTTCTTTTGTTTGAAGAGTTTTGGCGAATTCATGCAATGTATCTTTTGTCGACAGGATTAAGGTTGTAATGATTCCAAGCGCTATGGCCAGTTGAATATGATTTATTGCGCAAAGACTACCGTATACAAAAATTAAGAGAAGAGTTATTTCGTTGGTTAATCCAATAGCCTTATGATTAATGGTTAAATAATAATGAGATATTATTGTGAGTATAGTTAACGCGCTGAAAGATATTAAAAAAATGTAAGCGTTTAAATTGACGGCCAAATATGTTGCTATTGTTCCAAATAAGCTCACCAAAATACTTGTGCGAATACCAAGTTCGCTTTTTTCTTTGTCAATTTGTTTCTTTCTTTCTCTTTCAACGCCTATCAATGCGCCAATAAGTATAGAAATTGCGAAAGGTATAATATTTTGCAGCATTTTTGTTTTTATTTCATGCTATTATAGCATTATTTGGCTGCAATAACAAGAAAGCTCCCCTTTGAGGGAGCTTTAAAAAGCATTTTAAGATTGAATTATTTTGCTTTAGCGGCCTTTTTAGCTGCTTCAAGAGCTTCAAGCAGAGGAGCTTTTCTCGCTTTGGCTTTAGCTTTATTTGTTCTTTTTCGCAATTTGCTTTTTGGTCTTGTAGCATTCATTGTGTGAAGACCATGTTGTTTTGATGCCATTTCTTTTAGGTTAAAGCTTACATATTTAAGCGGACAAAACCGTAATAGTCAAGAATTAATAAAAATTAACTTCAGTGTCCAGTTTAATTCCGAATTTATTTTTCACGCATCGCTGAATTTCTTTGCTGAAATTCAAAATTTCCAATCCTGTAGCATTGCCCTTGTTTATTATAATCAGTGCTTGTTTTTCGTATGTGCCGGTATTCCCTTTTGTTTTGCCTCGGAATCCGCACTTTTCAATAAGCCAACCGGCGGGAATTTTTATTTGATTTTCGGGTATTTCAAATGATGGAACATCCGGATATTTTTGTTTAATTTTTAAAAAATATTTTTTATTAATGACGGGATTTTTAAAGAAACTGCCGGCATTACCTATTTTACGCCAATCAGGTAATTTGGATGATCGTATATTAATTATTGCATCACTTACATCTTTAACTGTCGGATTAGAAATTGCTTTTTCATGTAATGAATCTGCAACTTTGCCGTATGATGCATTAATTATCGGACTTTTGGAAAGGTTGAACGTGGCGGATATTATGAAAAACTTGTTTTTCAACTCATTTTTAAAAATACTGCTTCTGTAGCCAAAATTACATTCATTTGCCGTAAATTTTTTTATTGCACCTGTTTCAATTTCCAGTGCTTCCAATGACTCTAATGTGTCTTTTATTTCAGTTCCATACGCACCAATATTTTGCATTGGCGCGGCTCCCACTGTCCCGGGAATCAAAGATAGGTTTTCTATTCCTCCCAGATTTTGATTTACTGTATACAATACAAATTCGTGCCATACTTCGCCCCCCATTGCTTTTATTAATACATTATTGTCATTTTCACGCACAGTTGAAATGCCTTTAATTTCATTTTTAATAACTCTTCCGGGAAAATCTTTCGTGAATAAGACATTACTGCCTCCTCCCAAAATAAGAATTTCAAGGTCGGTTTGCAGAGCTTCTTTAAGCTCATCTATATTTTTGACCGTAACGAATTCTTTTGCCGACGCATCAATGCCAAAAGTATTATGTTCTTTTAACGATTTGTTATCAATTATTTTCATAACAAGTTCTCAAAAATTAGGAGCGTAAAGTAAAGTATAATAAAGAAAGAAAATATGTAGATAGTTTTTTTGATTAAGCAAAGGTCTTTATTGGAAGCAATTATTCTGTAAACGCCCACATAAAGAGTGGCAATTGATATTATTATAAATGTGATTAGCCAAAAATACTTTGCAGGTTCAGGATAAACCGATAAGAAACGAATAATGAACCCCGGCAAAAAAATTGCGGATAATGTTGCCATTAAGCTAAACAAGCCCCATGCAAGCACTTTGTTTTTTATCGTTTTTTTTTGTTCTATATGATTGTTATCCATAAATTGATCATAATTGTGACTAAAACAAGTGAGATAAGTGCCAATGTTTTATTGTTAAAGGGTAGGATCATTGTCGAGGCGGCAAACCATGTTAATGAGTGAATAATGGCCGCAATGAGTCCAACGATGTTTAAAAAGTATATATATGTATTTAAAAGTAAAAAATTCCAATTCATCAACGTGAAAAATAGAAATACAAGTGATAAAGTTGCCCATACGGTTAACATTGTTCCTGTGATTTCTCTGACGGCATAAGCTTTATAGGAATTTTTTTCCTTCCACCAGTTCTTTTTGAAATGATTAGTTATTTTTTTCATTTTTTACCTTTTACAGAATGTAAAACACCGGCAACCTTTAATTTTTGCAGACACTTGGCCGGATCAACGTTTTTCGGGCATACATTGGAACATTCACCTACGAAATTACAACCGTAAATTCCGTCCTCCGATGTCATGGAATTCATTCTTTGTTTTGAAATTTTGTCCCTGTTGTCCTGATTATACCTGAATCCCGATGCCGCGGGCATTGGTCCCATAAACTTTTTGTTTGTCGTAAGCAGGGGACAAGCACTGTGACAAAGCATACATTTAATGCATTGACTTGCCTGAATAAATTTTTGATATTGATCGGGGTTTTGAGGTATTTGTTCATAAGCCTTATTTGTGGCGAAATTTGTGTAGGGCAGCGCGTCTCGCAGTCGATTCATAACTTTTTCAATATCAACAACCAAATCTTTAACAATTCGAAAATTTTTCAATGGTTCAATAATAATGGGACCTGTAAGATCCCTGCAAAATGTTTGGCACATTAATACAGGTTTACCATTTACAATTGCACCGCAACTGCCACAAATGCCCATTTTACACGCGAAACGAAAGGCCAAATCATTTGCGACGCTTTGCTTTAAAAGTATCAGTGCATCAAGTACTGTTTTAACTTTTTCAGCATCGACTTCGAATTTGACTTCATAAGCCTTTTCTTTTTCTGGATCATATCGCTTGATAACAATGTTGTGTTTTTGATTCATTAGTTTTCCGGTTGCCAATGTGTAATTGTAACGGGCAATTTACTCAAATGGAGCTTGCCTTTAATCTTGTTTATCAGATGGTGGTGTAAAAAATATTTATTGTTTGGTTCGGG
>WJJQ01000123.1 GCA_014729615.1 Candidatus Peregrinibacteria bacterium
CCCGTGGAAGCTCCGCTTGGCACCATGGCCCTTACTTTATTGCCTTTTTCGGTTTCAATACTGACTTCCACAGTTGGATTCCCTCTGGAATCAAGAATTTCATGTGCAAATATTTTCGTGATTTTAGACATAGGCATTTTTTTAAGGGATCATTAAACAGGTTAATATGGCAATTCAAAATTTACAATCACAAAAATATGAAGTAATATCCAACAGGCACCCGACGTGCGCAAGCACTTGGAGGGATGCCCGAAAGGCGTGCGAAGCACATCCATCAGGCACCCGACGTGTGAACTAAGTCTTAATCAAAAAAAACATGGAAATTATCTGGCGAGGCAATACTTGCGTTGAAATCAAAAACAAGAAAAATACGGTTTTAATCAATCCCTACAAAGAAACTCCCGATTACAAGCTGGATAAGCTAAATACCGATATTCTTGTGCTAACCGGTAATCAACCGGGAGCCGACAATAAAGATATTGTTGACGTTAAAAGTCGTATTATTGATTGGCCGGGTGAATATGAAATTAACGGCATTTTGCTTAACGCTTACCAATTAATCAATGGCGAAAATAAAGGATTTTTCTTAACTTTAAGCGACGAAAATTTGAAAATTTGTTACATGGAAGACATTGGTGACGATTTAAATGATGAATTGATTGAAAGTATAGGCGATGTTGATATTTTAATCATTCCCGTGGGAGGTAAAGACAAAATGAATGCCAAAATTGCCCACAAAGTTATGGAAGAAATCGAACCGCGATGCGTAATTCCAATGATGTATCAAGTTGACCGCAAACCGGCCGACCTTGAAACAGCTGAAGCTTTCCTTAAAACCGCCGGAGCTGTTCAAGCCGAACCGGTCGATAAATATGAAATTAGCGGCAGAAGTTCATTAAAAGATGACAAAACGGAATTCGTGCTTTTAAATCCAAAAACAAACTAAACATATAGCCCTCGTAGTTCAATGGATAGAACAAGGCACTCCTAAGGCTTAGATGTAGGTTCGATTCCTGCCGAGGGTACCACAGGCACCCGACGCGCGAAGCGCTTGGAGGGATGCCCGAAAACAGTGCGAAG
The DNA here is from genome assembly GCA_014729615.1 of Candidatus Peregrinibacteria bacterium. Classification (GTDB taxonomy): domain Bacteria; phylum Patescibacteriota; class Gracilibacteria; order UBA1369; family UBA1369; genus WJJQ01. The sequence continues at coordinate 1,081 of WJJQ01000123.1, forward strand.
CACAACCACAGGCACCCGACGCGCGAAGCGTGAGAGCGCAGCGAAGCGGAGCTCGTTTTTAGAGCCCCCTTTTCAACACACTGGCACAATTTATATAAAAATTATATAAACCGTGCTAGTGGTTCAGTCACCCTATATGAAAATACTGCTTATCACTAGCGACGATCTTTTTTCTCGGGTTGAATATATTTTTTGTCGTTTAAGGCAAACTTGATCAACGCATTCATTTCGGCCTGTAAAGTGACCGGATGCATCTTTTCATGCCTTGTCATCGATAATTTTTCTGCGAATGAGGCAACAGCAACAAGTTCTTCGGGCGATAAACTGGGAATAAGTCTGAAAAATTTTATCAAAGTTTCCATTGTGTGCGAATCGCCAATATTTTCAAGAATACTTTGGTAGGCATCATGCATTTGCGGGTATTCATCCATTCTGATTGTTCGATCCCTCTCTCCGAAAGGCATAAAAACAAAATTAAAAGGTAGATGCAGACTCTACCAAAAAAAAATATCACAAGTCAATAATTGACAAAATTATTACAAAAAGGTAAACAAGTGAACCAGTAATTATTGCAATGAGCTCATATTCGCCTGAAAGTCCAGATTCCATAGTACTTAGATTAATAGACGGAATTTCTCCGGAAGAGGCAAAAGTATATTCAAAAATGCATGTCACCATATACGAACTGGGTGACTTGTATTTAAAAGCCATGCAGGGTTCAGGCTATCAAAGCGAATCGAAACTAAACCTGACATTGGAAGAATTCGTAGCTGAACAAATAACCGGCCTATCAAGGGATGACCCTGATTTTAAGCCGGCTGACACGGCCATGATATTACTTTGGTTTGAAAAAATGAAAAACGAAGAGGAGCAAAAAAATGTGGATGCAAAGAACGCGCGTGAAGAGTTGAGCAGAGCAAAAGAAAGTATTCGGCGCACATTTACAGGCCGTGGGTACGCAACACTGGTTGAAAAAGAGCGCTCTCTTGAAGAAAGAAAGCAATCCGGAAAAGATCGAAGAAAAAAGGCGGTGAAGCCAAGTTTAAGTGTGCAACAAACTAAAGCAAGAATGATGGATTTAAGTTCTTCACCAAATTTTATTCAAGCCTTGAAGAGTAAATATGATATTCCCGAAGAGGACCCCGAAACAAGGGAAAAAGCCAATCAAATAATAAGTGAAATGCGTGAGGAAGGTGCGTTTGAGAATAAAAGGGGCAAATACATTGTCATAGATGAAGATTATAAAGTTGTTAAAGTGGGAGGATTGGAAGCGGCGGAAAACGCGTGCGCAAAAAACCGCGGCAAAATAAAAGTAATACGAAGAGTCGTTTAAAAAGTGTGGACGTGTGCGGCTTTTTTCTATAAATTAACTCCACTGTTTTAAAGTTATAATGAAATATTATATTCAAACATTGGGTTGCGCCATGAACTATTCCGACACCGAAAGAGTGTCGTCAATGCTTGAAAAACTCGGCTATGAAAAAACGGAAACACCCGAAGACGCGGATATATATATATTCAATACCTGTTCGATTCGACAAAAAGGTGAGGACAGGGTATACGGGCAATACCAAAACGTTGCCGGCTGGAAAAAAAGCAATCCCAGGTTATTAATTGGAATAACCGGGTGCATGGTCAGAAACACATCCACCAAAAATACGGAGCGAGAAAATCAGGATCATCTGCTCAAGTTACTGGACCAACTTGATTTCGTTTTCAGAATAAACGACACTCACAAATTGGGAGAAGTTCTTTCCGAAGCTGAACCAAGGCTTGAAATACCCGAACTTGAAGAAGGTGGACTTAACGATTATTTGAGAGTAAAACCAAAATACCAGGTCGCGCACCAGGCTTTCGTGCCGATTCAAATCGGTTGTGACAAATATTGCACTTATTGCATTGTGCCATACGCGAGAGGAAGAGAAAAAAGCCGCCCCATGCAAGACATTATTGCCGAATGTACCGACCTTGTCGAAAAGGGATGCAAAGAAATTACGCTCGTGGGACAAACAGTAAACTCATATGGAAAAAGTGTGTTAGATGAACAGGATGGACAGTTTGCGCACTTAAAAGATCCGTTTGTGAGCCTGCTTGAAGAGCTTGATAAATTAACCGAAAAAGGACTAAACAGACTAAGGTTTACATCGCCGCATCCGCGTGATTACAATGAAAATTTAATTGAGGCTCACGCAAGACTTCAATGTTTGACACCTCATTTTCACTTGCCGATTCAGGCCGGTGATGATCAAATGCTGCAAAAAATGAATCGACAATACACTTTCGAAAAGTATAAAAAACTGATAGATAAAATACGTGAAATTTTACCCGAGGCTTCTGTAACAACAGACATAATTGTCGGTTTTTGCGGAGAAACAGATGAACAATTCGAAAATACGGTTAAAGCATACAATAATGTCAGATGGGATATGGCCTATTTGGCGCGTTACAGTCCGCGCAAAGGAACTGTTTCATGGAAGGCGTTTAAAGATGATGTAAGCCGGGAAAAAAAAGCGGAAAGATGGCACAAATTGAATAAACTTCTTGAGGCGTGTTCAAGGGAATATAACGAATCAATGACAGGTAAAACCTTAGAGGTTTTGGTTGAGAAATTTGACAATGAAACTGGTTTGGCGGAAGGAAAAAGTCGTGAAAATAAGATAGTGCAATTCCCGGGCGCTCCGGACCTGATTGGGCACGTTGTAAACGTAAAAATTACGAACGCTTTAACCTGGACTCTTAAAGGTGAAAAAATAAGCTAAAGTCTTTTTTTTGCCTCTTCTCCAATAACGGCCTTTACTCTTCTAATGCCGGAACCGACACTTTCTTGTTTGGTGATTTTAAAAGCTTCAAGCTGACCGGTATGTTCAACATGTGGGCCACCGCATATTTCCAGTGAAAAATCACCAATTCTGTATAATTTAATTTTGTCTCCGTATTTATCTTCGAAAAGGCCAATGGCGCCGCGTTCTTTTGCTTCTTCCACAGAAGTCGTTTCGCACGTTACCGTCCAATCTTTTTTTATTTGTTCATTGACCATGTCTTCAACTTGCTTTATTTGTTCTTCATTTAGTTTTTCAGGATAATTAAAGTCGAAACGCAGTCTTTCCGCTGTTATGTTGGATCCTTTTTGCATAATATCTTCCCCGAACAAATTTCGTAAAGATTGATGCAGCAAGTGAGTGGCGGTATGTAGTTTTGTCGTTTCTTCACCATGATCGGCAAGTCCACCGGAAAATTTTTGCTCACTTCCGGCGCGTGATTTGGCCTGATGGTCTGCCAAGGCTTTATTGAATGAATCTCTGAATGAGCCGACTTCAATTTCGTATCCCATTTTTTTGAGTTCTTCCTCGATCATTTCAAGCGGGAAACCATATGTTTCATAAATAAAAAATGCAGCGGCACCGTCTGAAACGGGCTCGGATTTATGAGCCGCATCTTCGCTCCATTTTTTACGCATTTCACGGATTCCCTGTAATATTGTTTTACCGAATTTTTCTTCTTCACGATCAAGTTCCAAAAGTATTCGGTCTTTATTTTTAGCCAGTTCAGGGTACACATCCTTATATATTTGAATGACCATTTCGGACAAAATATTTGTAAATTTACTTTCAATTCCAAGCTGTTTGCCGTGCCTGATCGCGCGTCTGATCAATCTGCGAAGCACGTATCCTTGATCGGTATTTGAAGGAGCGACACCCCAAGGATCCCCCAAAATAAAGGTAGCCGCGCGCATATGATCGGCAATGATTCTAAGAGACACAATATTTTCATTTGTTCTTTCAGCACCACTGATTTCCAGAACCTTATCCATTAAAGGTTTGAAAAGTTCGGTTTCAAAATGATTTGATTTTCCCTGTAAAATTGCCGTCACTCTTTCCAGTCCCATTCCCGTATCTACATTTTTTTGCTTTAAAGGTTCAAACGTTCCATCTTCTTTTTTAAAGTATTGCATGAACACGTCGTTCCAGATTTCGGTAAATCTTTTTTCATTTGAGTCCGGCCCTTCACCCGGTGCAATTTCACCGCCTTCGGTATCGTAAAACATTTCAGTGTCCGGTCCGCATGGCCCGGTTTGGCCGGCCGGCCCCCACC
>WJJQ01000124.1 GCA_014729615.1 Candidatus Peregrinibacteria bacterium
GCATAGCCGGTTCGCTCTCTAAAAAATTATTCTTAACTCATATTAAAAATGACAAAATACGATCACTCCATATCAGTTTCATCAGATCAAAATGGTGGGAATGCAGTTGCAAGAATTTCCTACTTTGGAATAGCAGGTAAAGAAAGACTCGATGTAGATTTTGGAGAATTCCATGGTAACACAACCGATGAAGCTGTTCAAAAAGCAAACAATGCGGTTAGTAATTGGATATCCGAGAATCATAAAGAATAATTTTTTTACGCTCGCTCACCCAAATTTGGCAGTGGTGTTGGCGCTGCGCGCCACATTTTACCACTGCCAAACATCGGCTATGCCGAAACGTTGTACGCAAAACTATTCCTTATGAAAGTACACAAATCAATCAACGGATTAATGAGGGTACTTGATAATCATCTATTTCTTCTTAATCTATCTGTAGAAAACCATGCAAAGCATCCAGCGTTCTTTATTCTTATGGCTAGCGAATTGAGAACACTTGTATGTAAAGGTAAAGATCATGAAGACATTCTGGTCTACTTAATAAAGCTTTTCAATTTTGATATAAGCGAATACTTCAAGGGTAAGAAATCGCTTTCAAGATTTCTGCATGACAAAGAGATTGTCTTGGAGAAAAAAAGTTATTCAAATTTAAGTTTCATAAAAATTATGGCCGCACATAGTGGTGAATATATTCATGTAAGAAAGGATACAGACTCAAGATTTATTCTGGGTAACCAGTTACAAATAAATGGAGTATCACTCCTTAATAAACAATTGCTATGCATTGCAAAGGATATTCTACATATTAGTCGAGCTTTCATTGAGTATGCAAATAGACTAACAAAATCCGAATTTAAAGAAATAGAAGACGCTTATAATAAAAGCGTAAAGCAATAGTTCAGCGTACAACACGGCATATACAGCTACAGTTTACTACATAAACCTCCGCCCATATTGCACGGGTGTCCCCTTCGGGATATTATACACCCGCGCAACATCGCATATGCCGAAACGTTAAGTGAAATAACAATAGGGTCTTGCTAAAATAAAACTATGATCTATTTAATCGGCGGTCCGCCAAAATGTGGTAAAACCATGCTTGCCAAAAAATTGTCCAAAAAACTCGGTATTCAGTGGGTTGCTTCTGATACGCTGCAAGTTGTGGCTCGTGAATATGTTTCAAAATATGCTTCTAGGGAAGAAATGAATAAACTCTATCCCCACAATGCTCAAAAAGGCAAAACGAATGACGAAACATATTCACTCAATACTCCAAAACAGATCGCCAATAATTATATTAAACAAGCCAAGTCCAGCTATAATGCGATAGATATGCTTTCTATCTGTGAAATCACTGATGGCAATGATTATATTGTCGAGGGCTATCATGTAACGCCACAACTTGCAGCTCGGCTGATCAAAAAATATGGACGTAAACATTTCCACGTCCTTTTTCTTTCGAAGACTGATATTGAAAAAATGGTTCGTGACTTTGAGAAAAGTTCAACTCCAAACGATTGGATACTTTGCAAAACAAAAGAAAAAGGAACTCTCTACAAGATCGCGGAAATGATCAGCTATTATGGACAATTTTTTGACAAAGAAGCAAAGAAGTACGGATTCAAAATCCTCAACATGGACAATGATTTTGGCGGACAACTGAAAAAAGCGATTGAGCTTTTAACCAAGTGACCCTATTGTTACATCACTTAACACTGCATAAGCGGCTACGCTCCACTACGTTCCGCTTCGCCCATATTTGCCCGTGGTGAGCTCTCTACGGTCGCAAATTGTACCACGGGCAAACATCGCATATTCTGAACCGTTGTACGAAATAATGAAAAATTTTATAATGTATTTGGGGCTACTTTTTCTACAATTTACTAATTAACTAACTAATTCATATGAGCACAAACACTATGGAAAACATCATCAAGGAGGGTTTAACACCAATCGGCGTACAAGAAAACGAAGAAACTTTTGGTCTTTCTCCAAAAGAACGTTCTGGAATTTTGCATTTATTCGGACGTTCAGGCCAAGGCAAATCCGTCACGCTTGAAGACATTGTAATTTCAGACATCCACAATGGTCGAGGTGGAATGTTAATTGATCCCTATGGTGATCTAATCAAAGACATTCAAGCCTACATTCCAGCGGACAAAACTAGTAAGGTAGCTGTATTTGACGCGCAGGCCGGAACACTTGAAGAAAACATTGCAAAATTCCAGCAAGAAATTCACTTTGAGGAAATGAAAAAGGACGACCAAAAGTTTCTCCTCTGTAAGTTGGACTATCGCAGTTTAGGTAAGGACGTAGCAAGAGAACTCGGCCTATATCTAGTGAAGCAGTTTTTGCAAGTCGTTGGTGGCGAGAATCGTTCGCTCGGACTCGACGAAGCACATAACTTTGTAGATGAAGAGGTGCTGGAACAAATCGTACAAAGCAAAGAAAAAGGTTTGTCTTGCATTTTATCCGATCAAACATCTATGCACTACCGCACAGATATTCTTGAACGCACACTTGAAGCCGCGAATCATGTACTTTGCTATTTCGTAGATAGCGCAACAGCTAATCTAATCAATAAGTATCACACTGAAATGAGTCCGAGCGAACTTACATCACTTGAAAAGTACAACTTCATAGCAAAAGTGAATACAAAAACTGCTTCACCGACCGCCCTTAAATTAAAAGGAGTTTTCCCCATTCCTTACCCAAAAAAGTAGCCCCAAATAATTTTTAATGGATAAATTTTTCATTACATCGTACAACACAGAATATGCGGTTCCGCTCGGTTGCACCTCGCTACACCCATATTTGTCAGGGCTACCGCTTCGCGATATTATAGCCCTGCCAAACATCGCATATTCTGGAACGTTATATGAAATAAATTAAAGCTGGTAAATTAATTACATGGGAGATGGTAATACCAATAGGGAAATCTATGTTGATCCTCGTCACGAGGAACATGCATTTGATTTACCATTCTGGCGGGATAACAACAAACTGTGGGCACTGGAGGTTCCGACAGAAGAAATGGATATCAATGAACTTCTTTGGATTTTGGACATACCTTTTTGGGAGGATGAAGAGGGTAATATTGTCATTACTCCAAATGAAGTGATCAGTAATTTGGATAATTTTCCATACCACAGAGACAAAATCAAAAATTGTGATACGTCCTACCCAATCGATATTATGAAAAACAAGCAAGGAAGATGGCTTACGTTGGATGGACTTCACCGTTTGGTGAAAATGTATCTCAACAAGGAATCCAAAATTCAAGTTCGAAAGATCCCGCCAGAAATTATTCATCTCACTGCACGAGACGAATAAGCTTGATAATTTACATCACACAACAGCAGTATATACGGTTCTCTTCTTCACTTCGCTCAGTCGTTCACCCAAGTTTTCGGTGCGGTTTTTCGCTTCGCTCATATTGTACCGCACCTTAACTTCGCATATACTGCAAACATTAGGCAACATAATTTATCAAAATTTCATGTTTTAATATTTTGTAGCTATGAAAATCAGAACAATTACAACTGGCGTGTCACTTCAATCACCTGATGTTGAAGATCAAATCAAGCAAACTGCTGAATTTAATCGCAAAGCAAAAGAAGTATTTGAAAAAGCAGGTTATGAAGTACAAACGACCAGAATAGCCACTAATTCGTGGGAAGAATATCTTGGCAGTCTTTCAGATGCAGAAATTGTAAGTGCCATTCAAAAAATAGAACAAATTTGCCAAAGCCTCGATGTGAGTTTTTTCAACATGGGCTACGCAAAAACTCCTGACAAAATTAAGTTAATCCCTGAATTTAACAAAGTTACTTCGCAAATTTCATGCTCCGCCAAAATCGGCGACAAAGAGAATGGAATAGATTTTGAAAACGCCAAAGTAGCCGCACAGGTCATTAAGGTTATTGCGGAAGAAACCGAAAATGGTTATGGCAATTTCAGATTTTGTGCGTCTGCAAATTGTAAACCTAGCATTCCATTCTTTCCAACTGGATTTCATGAGGGTGAAACCGCTTTTGCTATTGGCTTGGAATGCGGAGACTTGGCAATGAAGGCATTTTCAAAATCAAGCAATCTTATAGAAGCGGAGAAAAATCTAAAAGCAGTATTTGAAGAAGAAACAAAGAAAGTCGCCAATTTGGCTCAACAAATTTCAAAAGATTTTAGCGTAGCCTACAACGGTATTGATGTTTCACTAAATCCAGGACTAGAAGAGCATGAAAGTATTGCTTTCGCATTTGAAAAACTTGGCTTTGGCAAATTTGGAAATCAAGGAACACTTACAATTTCTGCTTTAGTTACCCGCGTACTCAAAGGTTTGTCCGTTAAAATATGTGGCTATTCTGGTCTTATGCTTCCAGTCTGTGAAGATCGTGGACTTGCGACAAGAGCAAATGAAGCTACTTACAACATAACTAACCTACTTTTGTATTCAGCAGTTTGTGGTGTTGGTTTAGATACTGTGCCAGTGCCAGGCGACACGCCAGCAGAAAAGATTGAAGCGACACTTCTCGACATGGCAACTTTAGCAATAAAACTTGATAAACCATTATCAGCTCGTTTATTCCCAGTTCCAAACAAAAAAGCTGGTGAAATGACAGATTTCAAGTCGCCATATCTCGTGGATTGCAAAATATTAAAAATTGATTAAAGAATAATAATTTTAAAATTAAATTTACTCTTGATGATAAGAATCCGTAAATTTAGACAAAGAGATGCACAAGAACTCTCAGCATTGATCTGTAATACTCTTCGATTAATCAATATAAGAGATTATTCTGAGGAGACAATTGAAAAAATGTGCATTCACTTTTCTCCAGAAAAACTTACCAAAATCGCTAAGGACCGTGTTTGTTTTGTAGCAGTTAATGAAAATAGAATTATTGGAACTGCTAGCCTGAAGGATAACATTATCCTAACAGTTTTTGTGGATGCTGAAATACAAGGTAAAGGCATCGGTTCCAAGTTAATTAATAAAGTTGAAAATCTTGCACTAAAAAATGGCTATAAAAAAGTAAAAGTTCCATCAAGCCTAACTAGTGTAAAGTTCTATGAAAAACTTGGATATTCTCAGGTTGAACAAACTGATAGCGATTTTGGCAAAAATATAATAATGGAGAAATGTCTTAAAGCTGAGGAAATTTAATACAAGAAATTTTAATAAATTACGATCGCCTAACAGCGCCTATAAGGTAAAAAATAGCGCCTATTTGATTCGCTAACGCTTTAATTGGTACCACTATTTTTTTACTCAAATTTGCCACCGGTGAGCCTTCGGCATATTATACCAGTGGCAAACTTCTTATAGGCGCAAACGTTATATGAAAAAATTTGCCCATATGATAGATGAAATACAAAACATGTCGCTAAAAATAGATGAACTGATCAAAGTTCTCACTCCACCCAATCTTTTTTCTGATTTGGCTTTTTGGAACCTAATTGTTTTAACAATTACTCTAGGATTCTTAGTTTGGTACACAATAGCAACTCATCTGATGGCAAACCAAACAAAAGAATCAAATTTGAGACCTGTAATACTAAGAAGTGCATTCGTAGAAAATTGGGATAAAATAAAATTTAAATTTCAAAATAATTCATTGACAGAAGGAACACCATTAGAATTTACAATTTTAAAAAACATAGCAACAAGTATTAATGGATATATAATAAAAGACGGCCTCAAATTTGAACTATTGTTCGGTAGCGAGATTTCCAAAGTTGGCGAGGAAAAAAATGAAATTGCATTGAGTTTTAACCCGAACTGGGGCTGGATGAAAGCTGACAAAAAAGTATTAGCTATCTTCAAAGAAGAAAATGGTAAAAAAACCAATAAGCCAAATCAGATTGTTATCAATTATAAAGATATTGAGGGGAACAAATATTTTACAGTAGAAGATAAGAACTTTGATCAAAAGTGTTTTAAAGGCAAAAGTAAATAAATAATGGGCAATTAATCATATAACACGGCATAGCCGGTTTGCTCACTGAAATATATCATTCACTTAACCAGCAAAAAAAATGGATAAAAGCATAGAAAATATAGGTCTACTCAAGTATACATGGACAATTTTGACTGGAAAAAACAGACAAATTGAATATTTTGCAGAAAAAGGAGAAAGAATTAGAGGTGAATTCATTATCACACTTGGTAAAAATGCAGTAATTTTAACAAATATCTCTGAAGGAAAAAGAATTCCAATAATTGTAAGACCGTGGGAAAAAATCGAAGATAATAATCTATTTATGAGAATAACGAAATTTATCGACAATAAAAACTTTGAATGGATTTTTTCCAGTCAAAATGGCAATGAATTTATCGAAGTAAATGATGAAAATGGAGACGAACTATATACTATGAATTTAAAATAAATTTCAGTGAGCCCACCCAAATTTGACAGGTGTATGCCTTCGGCATATTTTACACCTGCCAAACTTCGGCTATGCCAGAACGTTATGTGAAATACACAGAAAACAATTACTTTAATTAAAGGTATAACAAAAAAGTTTGGTAAATATTATTTATTAGAAGTGGTAGGTATTTGATCTACCAAATCCCTATCTAAAATCTGCTGTGCGGTATATTCAAGTGCAGCCCCGTAATTTGGGAATGCATCTAAATCATATGTTTCATTTAATAATTCCAAATCTTCATCGCCCTGTAGAGTTCTTACCAAGATATTGAACTTTCCGTTGGTAATACTTGTTGAAATCCAAAATGGGTAATTGAATCTCCTAAATTCCTCATGTGCGTAAGAATCAAATGAATCAGAAGGAGTGTTTGTGCAAAAGTCTACATCAAACACAAAAAACTTATCATCTCCTATCTTCATATCGTTAATTGTTCCTAAAAATAGGAAGAAATCCTGACCAAATTTACCATCAAGACGTTCAACAACCTTTTTCATAGCCGGCATATTTGAAACTTGTGGTAATAATTCGTACAAGTGCTGGGACTGACCAAAGTCCTGATCTGCAACTTCTTTCAGTGGGCTATTCATAATAAGATCAGGATCAGTATTATTTCTTTCGTATTGTGCTGACACAAATGCTCTCAATTCATCATCCAATGCTTCCATATCAATATTTCCGTCATCGGTAAATTTTATACCTGATTCTGTTAAGATTTTTTGTAATATTGTCTTTCTGTCTGTGGCAAATTCTAAATAAGATTCAAATGCGTGCTGGTATTGTTCCGGATTTACAGTATCCTCGGCTTTGCTATAATAATCGCTATATTCTTCTGACACTAAAGCCATATGTACGTATTCACCAAGTACAGCCTTTGTATCTTTGTTGCGCCACACTTTTTCAAAATGTGCTAATAAGCCAGGTTTTTTATCGGAAAATTCAATATCCTGTTTCCAAGATGCTTTTTCTTCTGGTTGATCATGCTGCCAAGCGGTCAGCATAGTTATCTTTCTGCGTGTGCCCTGAACCAGTAGCCAATCCAACACTTCTCTTATTTTATATGGCTGATTGTATTCCCATGATCCCTGCATTTGAATTACAGTGTCATCCATCTCAAGATCACCCAATGCAGAGCGGATATTGGTCATGCAGTGTTTTCCATCACTATTATTATCTGGATGATTAGGGCAGCTCTGGCAAAAGAAATCATAAGTATTACGGAAGACTACTGTTGCATCACTATCTTTATCATAAGCCTGTTTTAAAGCTCGATACATTTCGCTCTTTGGAATCAGGGAATCCGCTTCAGGATTTCTTTCCTGCATTCTACGTACAAATTCTACTATTTTCTGAAAACGCTCATCACTTTGATATTTTTCAGTGATTTCAGCTCTTACCTCAGGAGGAGTTGATCCCATTAACAAATCCTCAGCTGCGTAAGTCATTGCAAGGACTTCTTCTGGATCCATTGTTTCTGTAATGCCTGCATATTGAGGTGCATTTATAGCAGCTATAACTGAATGTAAAGCTCCTTCAAGGTGATGCGGACGTACCACCAATGATTCCTTCTGTTCAACCATAATTAAACTTTTATGTTATCTTATAATTATACACTACTTTTAAGAAAGTAGCAAATCCAAAGACCAAACTTTTTTGTTATAATACTGATAATTGATAGTAATTGTTTTCTGTGTACAACACCTAACAAAGTTTATGTAGCTCTACATCAAGTTCGTGATATTATACCTAATGTTTCGACTCAAATTTTAAAAATTTATTGTGGCTCCGCCAAAATTATAATAAATTTTTAAAACTTCACATAAACTTAAACGTTAGACGAAATTGAAAAAGAAAAATATTTTCGCTTTATAATAAAATCACTATGACAAATGAAGAACTAATAAAGGAAGCAGTTCAAGTTGTGAATCCTAAAACAATTGGCGACTCCGAAATGGGAGGTGTTGGTTGTGCTTTAATAACTGACAAAAACACTATTTTTAAAGGAGTGTGTATTGATACCAGCTCGGGAATGGGATTTTGTGCTGAACATACCGCAATTAGTCAAATGATCACTCAGGGTGAATACAAGATTAAAAAAATTGTGGCTGTTTGGAAAGATGAAAAAGGAGATGTTTTTGTCATACCGCCTTGTGGAAGATGTCGTGAATTTATGCGTCAAACAAATGAGAAGAATCTAGAAACAGAAGTTGTTTTAGATACAAATAAGGCGGTAAAGTTGAAAGAATTGCTTCCTTATTACGATTGGTGGCAAAAAATAGGATAAAAATATTTTTCTTTTTCAACTGCTCCGCTATTGCTACGCCCCTACGGGTCGCCTAACACGGTATATGGGGTTCGGAAAATTTCACGCAAATTATAAAACTGAAGGATGTGAAATGTTCCTCTCCCAAATTTGCCAAAATGCTAATTGATTTTTAAAGAAATTTTGGCAAACTTCCCATATACCGGAACGTTATGTGACATAAAAATTTTTCAAGACTACACTTATGGGAAATAGACCAAAAGTCGGGCTTGGAGTAATTGTCATTAAAAACGGCAAAATCCTCCTCGGTAAAAGAAAAAACGCACATGGTGAAGGAGCTTGGTGCTA
>WJJQ01000125.1 GCA_014729615.1 Candidatus Peregrinibacteria bacterium
ATATACAGAAGATACTAAATAACTGTTTTTTACTTTTTTCATAAATAAATGATAACAATTAAATTCTAATAAAATCCTCTTAAATTATCAATCTGCTTATCACTTTGATTTTGCAATGTAAAAAACAAAAACTAAACTAAAATGACATAAATCTTTGAAAGCATTACGATATTGATTCGATTTTTATATCTTTGATTTTTTGCTCGCCGAATTTGCTTTGAAGCGCTTGTAAAAGCGGTACTCTATTGATGTGAATTTGCTGCGCCCAGGCGGAATTTGGCACTGCTATTGTAAGCGTATTGTCTTTATATGATTTGGCTTTGGTTTTTTCAAGGGCGTCTTGGCTGAGAATTTGAGGAACTATTCGCCGATATTCGCGGCAAACTTCAATGGCATCCATTGTTTTTTTAAAGTGATATTTGCCCGCGGTTTTTGGAATCAAGTCTTGAATATTTACCCAGCTCATATAATTTCTTTGTAAACTTGTAGAGTTTCTTTGGCCATTTTATCCCAGGAGAAGAGCTTTAAATGCTTGAGGCCGTTTTTAATTAAATGTTCTCGTTTGTTTTTGTCGCCAATGATTTCGCAAATGACTCTGGCCATATTATCGGGCTTGTAAGGGTCAAAAAACAAGGCATTGTCACCGCACACTTCAGGTATGCATGAAGTTTTTGAGGCAACAACGGGGGTGCCGCAAGCCATCGCTTCAAGCGGGGGGAGTCCGAATCCTTCGTATAAAGATGGAAAAACATATGCTTCGGCACCGTTATAAAGTGCAACCAGGTCTTCTTCGCTGACCATCCCAGTGAAAATAATATCGTCCATTATGTCGAGCTTGCGGGCAAATGTGTAAATTTCTTTGGCGTAAAGAGGGTCGGCGCGGCCGGTTATTACCAGGTTTCCTATGTAACCGTATTCTTTTTTTAAAATGGCGAAAGCCTGTATAAGGTTTTTGAGGTTTTTGTGGCCGCGCCATACTCCCGTATATAAAAGGTAGGGACCCAGAATGTTATGTTTTTCACATATTTTTTTAACTACATCTGTTGGCAATTGTTTAAAGTGTGCATCGACAGCTTCGTAAATTACTTCTATTTTATCTGGCTTGGCTTTTAATAATTTGAGTAGATCTTGTTTTGTATTCTGTGAAACCGCAATTACTTTTGATGCATTGTTTACGGCATTTCTAAGTACTAATTGATAAGCGAGCCTATATGGCAACGCCCTCATTTTTTTGCCCGGAAAATAAGAAAGGGTGAGATCGTGAATTGTAACTATTGAAGGTTTCTTATAGAAAATGGGCGCGTTAAAGTGGGTAAAATGCATTAAATCCAGTTTCTCGGCATTAATTTTTTTAAGAAAAGTCGTTTGTTCTTTTAAAGAATAATGCCTGGCATCAACAAGCACTTTTTTTACTCTGCTATTTGGTGGTTCAAACTTTTGAAACTCGGGATCGTTAAAAAAAAGTACATATTCGTTTTTCTTATCCAGCTTAAAAAGATGACTGGTCAGCTCAAAAACATACCGTCCAATGCCGGTGAACCTGGTTGAATACATTCTGCAATCAATTCCTATTTTCATGATTCGAACATAGCAAATTAAATTGAGCTTGCAAAATTAAATTGCTGTAAGTATTATTGGCAAGCATTTTTTGCAGTAATTTCCGGATTTTGATTGTTTTATGAGTGGTATCCGGATTGGCACGGAGCGGTAGTTCAGCTGGTTAGAACGCCTGCCTGTCACGCAGGAGGTCGCGGGTTCGAGTCCCGTCCGTTCCGCCAGCAAAAATTAGCTTCGTGAGATGAGCCCTTCGAAATTTCGCTCAAACACCTATTTTCGTATAGGCTTTTTTCGCAAAAATTTCTGCAGGACTTCATCTCGCTCGCTTCTTTTTGACTGGCGTTTTTTAAGTGAAAATGTTTACTTTCTCAATTCTTTGGGGGTAGAATTATTTATCCCCATAACAACAAATATGAAATTACAAAAGTCTCATTTTTTGAAAATGGTGATGCTTTCGTTTTTTATATTTATTCCTTTGCTAAATGGCTGTGATTTAAGTGTAGAAAAGCCAACTAATTATCCGAAACAAAATTTTAATTTTGATAATGAAACGGAGAAACCTGCTCCAGTAAAAGCGTCATCAAATGATTTAGAACAAAAAAAAGAAGAAATGAATGCTGCATTTATCAATGTTTATAAAAAGACAAAATACACAAAAGGCGAAAATGATGCTTACTATATATTTGGCAAGACATCAAATAATTGTAGCAAAATTACCGTAGAGGCAAAAAATGAAACGGCCGGAATTAATGATTCTTATGTACTTAAAAAATATAAATTGGGAGATACTACTTTCAAATATGGTGTCCGAGAAGATTGGGATAACCTGGGTGTTGGTAAAAATGTTTATACGTTTGCCGCTCATTGTGAAGGTGATCAAATAAAAAATGATTTTGCTATATTTAACTACGAAAAACCCGTGAGTAAACCTATTACAAAAACTGTGCCTAAAATCATTCCGCCGCCTCCTCCTGTACAATCTCAGAGTTGTGATCCAAATTATTCTGGTTGTGTTCCAATTGCCAGTGATGTTGATTGCGCCGGTGGTAGTGGAAATGGGCCTGCTTATGTGCAGGGGCCGGTAAGAGTAATTGGATCAGATATTTATGGTTTGGATAGAGACAAAGATGGCTATGGTTGTGAGTAGTGTTGTATTTGTCCTTGTCACTTATTATTTGAATGATTTACAAACTCATCAAAAAAAATGTAGAATCAATCAAACCCCTAAATAATAATATGAAAATACTTAAGCTTCATTTTTTAAAATTGTTGATGCTTTCGCTTTTTATATTTCTTCCTTTACTAAATGGCTGTGCATTAAGCGAAGGAAAAAAGCAAATTGAAGGCGAACCATTTAATAATGAAGCGCAAATAAATAAAC
>WJJQ01000126.1 GCA_014729615.1 Candidatus Peregrinibacteria bacterium
CTTGTTAGCTATGCATAATAATAGTTTACTGTTACCCCATTTTGAAGATAGCGAGCGAGCTGATTTTCCCGCTCATTCACATTATATGGTTCAAGAGGACGTTCAAAACAGTGTAAATGCTTTAACTGCCGCCGGAGTAAAAAATGCCGCGCAACTTGTTTTTGGTAGCCGAGAAACCGCGATCAGGCTGTTCGCGGGATCCGCCCTTTCTCATCAAATAAAAGGAGTCTTGGAAAAAGGAAAAGAGCAATTAATGAATAAAGTTACCACGTTTGAAAATCGACCTGAACCTTCAAAAGAGAATTTAAGCCATCATCAAGTCATTAATACTCGACTGGCTGAGAAAATAGTGGAGTCAGCTGATTTTTTTGGTTTAGCGCCGGGGTCGGAACACATTCCCATGAAGAATAATCTGCCGGAGTTAAATAATGTAAACGTAGAAGGTGTTCGTCGCATTGTTTCTGAAAATAAAACCAGTGAAACTGCTTTAAGAAGAAATTTAGGTGAAATTGTAAAAAAGACTGTAAGCAATTTGCGTCATTTAGGTGACAATTTCACAAGGTCGGCACAGGTAAGAGCCGCGAAGACTCAATATACTCTTGAAGATAGCGCAAGA
This sequence comes from Candidatus Peregrinibacteria bacterium, assembly GCA_014729615.1. Lineage (GTDB taxonomy): Bacteria > Patescibacteriota > Gracilibacteria > UBA1369 > UBA1369 > WJJQ01. Next base: position 617 of record WJJQ01000126.1, read on the forward strand.
AACATTGAGGCGTTGATAAATGATATAACTTCATTAACACAAGATATTATTGAAATAGCTACCAATGAATCTCTTCCCTTAACCGAGCGTGAAAGACAAATTTACAGCTATCTTGATCAAGTTAATTTAAGTGGGTTAAGTTTTGAAATTATTGCCGCCATGGAGCAGTCGCAGTTAAACATTGAAAATGAAATTGGATCGCATGAAAGCGCTATCGCGGCCATGAAACCTTTTTTAGACACTTACTCAGACAACAATCTGGCTGTTTTCATTGAAAAGACTAAAGAATCTCGTACGGCAATTGCAAGGATTCTTGGTAAGGCTTATTTAATGAAACGAGGTCTTATTTAGTAAAAAAAGGCCGGCGCAAGCGCCGGCCTCTTTCAAAACTTATTGGTTTCAAATTAGTCCTCTTTTGGTCTAGCTTCGTTTACAATAATTTTTCTTCCGTCCAATTCTTGCTCATGCCACATATCAATAGCTGCTTGAGCTTCTTCGGGAGTCGCCATTTCAACGAATCCGAATCCTTTAGAACGACCTGACATTCTGTCAGAAATAACTTTTGCAGAAACAACTGTTCCCGCTTTTTCGAAAGCTTCTTGAAGCATGGCGTCATTTACACCCCATGAAAGGCTTCCAACGAATAGATTTGTACCCATATTGTGTTAGGGTTAAGAATAATAACAATTTATCGCGTTCTTAACCTTAACTGAACCTGTACAATGAAATGTGACCGTCGAACCAAGGGAACTTTGAAAATTGCAATATTGATTATAAGTAACTTTTTAGTATAAAGCAACAGATTTTAATATTCCATCATATAAAGAATCTTGTTGTTGCCCACATCGTAATATTCAATCCCCTTATCCGGTACAGGAATGCCTTTTTCTTCAAGATATTTCGCAAAGGCGGGATAAACCTTCATCGGCCCCAACATGTATGACAAATTATTTTTTATCGGAAATTCGGCAACCAAGTAATTCATGCGTTCAATCGTTTTGAAATCAAACTTATCCCGATTTTCTTCGATCAAATCCATTTCATCATCTGGAATCACAGCGCCAACTTCACTGCGCAACTCATCAGCCGGCACTTTAGCGGGATCGTCATAATAAATACCAATTCCATCCGTCGGGTTAAATCCCGCCGCCCTCATCTCTTCGTCCAAACGCATCATCGGCTCTCCCACTCCCGTATAAGGACCAATATGTTCGGTGTAGGCAATGGTAAACGGACCAAGTTCTTTTTCTTCAATTGTTAATTGAGCAAAATATCCCATATAGGCCAGAAACGAAATTATTCCAATTGCCAGAACAAGTATGACAATACCAATAATTAAAAGTGCTTTTTTCATTTTTATGATGTTAAGTTAATGGCATTTTACTCTATTTTGCATTTTTTCTAAAGCTTTCTATACATCATCACTCTTTCATCGGTTAAATGCTCCAAGTCATGATGCGCTTTGCATAGAGGCACCATAAATTTAGGGCTGTGGATTTTGCCGATTGAGCGCCTTAATGTGTGATGGAAGTTGGTTGATTTTTGTTGGCAGCCGGGTACCGCGCATTTGTTTTCGTATTTGTAGTGGATTGCCTGCTTAATTTTCACGGGGATGTAGCTTGATTTGGCCGGCGCTTCAAGTTGGTTGTTTTGCTCTGTTTGCTTGTCACGTTGATTGAGCATATTTCGTAACATTTCATTCACATCTATTCCCTCTTCATGTAATTGTTGTAATTTTTTTTGCACGTCATCCGCCATTTCAAACCTGCTCACGTGCACAGTTTTATGCTCTTTTATGGCTAGTTCAAGCGATCTTGATGAAAGGTTTTTTGTCATGTGAACAAGTTCCGTTTGGTTTTGTTCTGTTGCGATTGATGCAACCCTTGCAAGTTTGTTCACGCTGATTTCACCTTTTACAAGAACCTTCTTTAATGCTGGTTTGTTTGCAAACCTCTTTTCAAGTTGAAGTACTCGTTGAACCTGTTCGCGGCTGACTCCCGCAAGAACAGCGGCAAAGTGAAAAACGGATTCAAAGCCTTTTGCTTGCCATAATCTTCTGCGTGCCACTTCGGGCAAAAGTCCAATGAACTTGCGCCGTGCTTCCAAAGCGGCTTTGCCGTATTCTCTACATTTTTCATATAGTTGTTTATCGCTCATATTCGTCTGGGTTAAAGTATCCATTATTATAGCAGAAAGAAGCCAAAAAACACGCTTTAAGGCTTGCGAACGCTTGTCAAATTGTGTCGCAATAACCATCAAAATACGGCTACCCTAAGCAATTTTTGCCAAGCGCACTGATCTAAAATATTTCTTAAATGTGGTGTAATCGTCACGTCCACCAGCACCCGCATAAAACAACAATGAAATGCTTGACATCTACTTTATTTTACGGTTTTATACATCCTTAGTCTTAAAAAAAGCGTTAGCTATGAAAAAATCATTACAGGAAAAATTATCATTTCTACCTCCAGTGTTATTTGTAGCAGGCACACTCTCAATTTGCAGTTATGGTGCATGTAGCGTTTATAAAGATAGAAAAGATCAATTAGAAAGGCTTTTAGATTCTGATCTAAACGAAATTGATACTCAAAAATGGAATGAAAAAAAAATCAAAGAGAATTATGGTAATTATATTAGTGAGTTGGATGGCATTAAGGAAGAATGTGATGATTTAGTTCAGCAAGAAAAGGCACTAACAAGCAGAGGAGAAGTCAATGCAGGTATGACTTATGATTTAAGAAAAAAAATTCATGTATTTAAAGCAATATTGGAAAATTTAGATATGGAAGAAATAGAAACTGTCTGTATACAGAATGCTGTCAGACAAAGAATGATTGAAAGTGATGTACCCCTTGATGATGAAAACATTAAAGACTGGACAACTGATTGTAAAGACAGCATTAAAGAACTGAAAAATAGCATTAAAGAAACAGTTAAGAGTTTGGAAAAGCTTGATGAAATTATTAAGAAACGGTCTAAAATTGACTATAAGCCTTTTCCACTCATTACTTTAATTGACCCAGAAGATAAAATTGTTTACGAGGCAAATGTGGAAAAAAGCACCGTAAAAAATATTAATACGGTTCTAGAAAATTTAGATGATGTTACAAACAATACTGGAGCAACGTTCACTCAAGATGCTCTGGTTGAATTGGATTTTCTTGCAGATGATGGTGTTGATGGAGATTTTGGACTAGGTTCCAAGAACGCTGTTTCCACGTTATGTACAAGTTTAAACGTTATTATGGCGCTTGGTGAAAAAGAAACAATGAATGAAAGGCAGTATAACGCTCTCATTGAAGGCGATGATAGTTTTAATCTTGAAGAACTACTGGCAAAAGCGGGTCATCTGCATTTTGAGGACGTTGATGGGGAGTATGAGAAAGAAACGGCATATGCAATTTTCAGATTTGAAGATGCCCTCGTTGAAGCGGGAATAACAAAAAGTAGCGTCGAGGCATGCCATAATAAATATAAATAAAAACTTACCTTACCCGGTTTTGTGGTGTAAGATGAAACGGTAACTAACAAATCAACCATGGGATCAGGAGCAGGGTCGTACGGTCATCATGAAATTGGTGACACAAAAAGCAGTGCTCAAATGGATGAGCACAAAAAAACTCTTCAGAAGTTCATAGATCAAGGATACAAAGTTGAGTCACAAGAAGAAAAAGATGAAAAAGGTTTGGGTGGCGAACTGGTTTGGCAGGGCCTGGTAACTGTTTTGGTGCCGCCAAGCAGTCAAATGCCGCAAATTAAAATGGATGCGCGGGAAGTGTTCGGTCACTATAACTATCAGGATGAGGCTTTTGTTGAATATGACAATCCAAGGTTTGAAGTTAAGGCGTATACAAAGGGTAACTCATTAAGCGATTTTAACGAGGACTGGGCGCCGTTCGATATAGCATAACTTTTTTGCAAATGTCTGCAGATACAAAAAAAGCGGGAGATGCGTTCAGTAAAGGTTGCGGCAGTTGCTTTTTGTTTTTTTTCTTTTTCACTTTCATTTTGCCGATGATAACATCCGGCGATGAAAGTTCCGTGCCGATAATAATTATTGCGGTTATTATTATTGCTTCAATTTTCGGTTCTTTGTTTAAAAAACAAAAACAATCAAATGATTCAGAAATAATTGCGGCTAACTCACGTTCAATGGGTTCGATCTTCGGCAAACCCGTTGATTTTGGAAATTTTAAAAAACAAGATTCATTTTCCGAAAAAGAATCTAAGGCACTAACTAATAATCCGCGGGGCAGCTTGACTGTCTCGGACAAGCCCTATTCTTTAGGCACAATTATTGCCATTGCGGTAGTTTTGATTGCGCTGTGGATCGGCGTCGTAATTTACTTTTTCGCGGAATCCCCCGAACAGATTTTACAGTATTTTGAAAACCTTTAATTAGATGATGCTAAAATTGAAGGTGTGTTCAATGGTTTGATTTCCCTCGCTTTCATTTACAAAGAAAAGTACGTCTTCACCGAATTTAAGCTCGTATTTGAATCCTTCGGCAGTGTCACCAAGATCGTTTAACCCGGGGCTTATAATGTCTTTACCTGAATCTCCCAAAATTACCTTAATTTCATTTTCACCATCCACCAAAGGTATTCGCAAACTGCCCAAGCCAACACTGTAATCTTTTCGCTTCACAAGGTATCCGTTTACATAAATATCATAATTGAACTCTGATTCCCATGTGTGCTGGACGGTTAATAAATCATTTTTGGTCAAGGACTCGCTGGCAAAAACCTCAAAGCCGCAATTATCTAAAATATAATCTTGTATTTCTTTTTCATCGGCAGAAAATTTACCGGATCCTGAAAAAGTACTATTTATTTTCAATTCTTCATTTTGCTCAACAAATTCAATGCAAAAACCTGTGGCAAGACCGTATTTCATGCTGTCTTCGTCGCTTGACGGCGCTTCCCATATTAACAGTTTTTGAACATTACCCTCTTCTTCCGTTATAAGTTCAAATTGTTCCTGTTGCGCCGTATGGAGAGATGGAGGCCAACTCGGAACGAGCAAAAGATCCATAAGGTTTTTTCCGTCCAAACTCTCATCTTCCGTTAGCTCACCTTCTTCATTTGTTTTAAATAATCTGTTGATTAAAAGATAATTGTTTATTGTTGTTTTTAACTCATCGGTATAGTAATCACTCATATCAGCTGATGGATTTTCCGTCAGTCTATTTCTGTAATCGTCCAACAGATCGAACATTTTTTGCACCTGCGTTGAATTTAGGTCTCCTGTTATGCTGAAGTCATCCGCGGTCGCCAAAATGTCTTCCGCCGTTAACACGTCATCGGGAAAAATGAATTTGTTAAATGCGGGTACATCATTGTCTTTATAAGCTTTTGCTCGATAGAGCATTTCGGCGGTTTCACCTCGCGTCATGTCGTTGGATGGATAAATTTTGTCGTCTGTTCCTTCCATGTCGCCAAACATTTCATCGGCGAACAAACATAATTTATTGGCATGCATCATGTACTTTGCATACCAATCTTCAACGTTTATGTCTTCGGCAAAATGATCGTTGCACATGAATTCAGACCCTGTTTTTTCAGCAATTGAAAGAGTTTCGTAATAATTCGCCACGTCGGTACCCGCAAATTCATTCAATATAATCTTGGTTGCTTCCGCCCTGTTAATAGATTTGCCCGGTCCGAATGATCCATCGGGATACCCTTCAACCGTTTCCCTCTCTTTGGCAAAAGCCACGTATTTGGCGTACCATTGATCTCCTTCCACGTCGTTAAAGCCACTGTCCGAATTTGTTTCGGGGATTTCGGATTCAAGCCCTTGAACCAAATAAATCATTTTCAAAAATTCAACTCTGTTGACATCTTGTTTGGGCTTAAAACTGCCGTCGCTGTAACCTTCAATAACTCCGTTTTCAGTTAACCATGTTATAGAATCTTCGTAATCCGTTTCGGAATTTACATCGGTGTAGCTAACCAATGCATATGCTTGCGATACCATTAAAAGGCTTATCATTGCTGCAATAGGCAATATTTTTATTGTTTTGATCATATTATTAGGGATAATAAATAATTTACTCAGTATTATACAAGGATCCCTTTAGAAAGTGAAATATAGTTTTTATATGTTACTTTTAATTCAAATGTGTCATACTGAAATCCGATTTAAATCCATCAAAATATGAGGCAGTATTTAAGCTTGGTTGAAGAAGTTCTGCAAAACGGAATAGAAAAAAAAGACAGAACGGGCACAGGAACAATTTCAACTTTCGGGGTACAGCGAAAATATGATTTGCGCGAAGGATTCCCTTTGCTTACAACAAAAAAAGTTCGTTTTGATGGGGTATTGCGTGAA
>WJJQ01000013.1 GCA_014729615.1 Candidatus Peregrinibacteria bacterium
AACTGACATTTTTCAAGAGTTTAATATATATTGATCAAATTAAAACCATATTTCACCCTATTGTCAAACTTGACTTTGTTTGGAAAATGAGCATGTTCATTGAAATCAACAAAGGCCGCTCATGAGCGGCCTTTGTCTAAACCTCCAATGTTAACTCTAAACTACATCATTCCCATTCCACCCATTCCCGGCATTCCTCCTCCGCCCGGCATGGCTGGGGCTTCACTTTTTTCTTCAGGAATTTCTGTAATAGATGCCTCTGTTGTTAAGAAAATTCCGGCAACAGATCCGGCATTTTGAACCGCTGAACGTGTAACCATTTTCGGATCAATAATCCCCGCTTTAATCATATCTACTACATTATCATTCGCTGCATCGTAACCATGTCCTGCCTCACTATCGCGAACCATTTTTTCAACAACCGCTCCGTTTTTACCAGCATTTTCTGCTATTTGATGTAAAGGTGAAACTAAAGCTTTTGCAACTAGCGACATACCTGTTTGAACATCATCAGCAGCACCATCTCCAATCATCCCCTCTAAAACTTTTGCTGCTTCTACCAACGCAACTCCGCCACCGGCAACAATACCTTCTTGCGTTGCCGCTTTCGTAGCCGAAATCGCGTCTTCAATTCTAAGTTTCTTTTCTTTCAACTCAACCTCGGTAGCCGCGCCCACTTTAATAACACCGACTCCTCCGGCCAATTTGGCCATTCTTTCAAGTAGCTTTTCTTTATCAAACTCACTTGAAGTATTTTCCATAGTCACCTTAATTTCACCAATACGAGCATCAACCGCGGACTGGTCGCCTTTACCTTCAACTATCACCGTCTTTTCAGAAGAAGCAATTACCTTGTGAGCTTCACCCAAATCTTCCAGTTCAACAGAATCCAACTTACGACCCAATTCTTCGGTAATAACCGAACCGCCCGTTAGCGCCGCAATATCTTTCAACATTTCTTTTCTGCGGTCACCATATGCCGGTGCTTTCACAGCCAACACGCTGAAAATACCTCTTAACTTATTTAATACAAAGGTAGCAAGAGCTTCACCTTCAACATCTTCCGCCAAAATAACCAATTCCTTTTTTCCACTTTGAACAAGCTTTTCAATTAATGGCAAAATATCTTGAACAGATGAAATCTTCTTATCTGTAATCAAAATACTCGCATTTTCATAAACCGCTTCCATTCTGTTCGAATCAGTAACCATGTAAGGAGAAATGTATCCATTATCAAAATGCATTCCCTTAACAACTTCCTTACTTAGTCCCATTGTTTGAGCTTCTTCAACAGTCACGACACCGTCATGACCAACATCTTCCAGTACATCCGCTATCAAGTTTCCAACCTCTTCATCTTGCGCCGAAATAGTTGCAACCTGCGCAACTTTTTCACGACTGTCCCCAATTTCCATTTTAGCTTTTTCCAGCTCCTCAGCAACAACACCAACCGCTTTATCTATACCCTTTTTCAATAACATAGGATTCGCGCCCGCTGTAATATTTCTGAAACCTTCACTGATCATTGCCTCGGCAAGAACAGTAGCGGTTGTAGTACCGTCACCTGCAACATCGTTGGTTTTGGTTGCGACTTCTTTCACCAGTTGCGCTCCAATATTTTCAACGGGATCTTTCAGCTCAACTTCTTTGGCAATTGTTACACCGTCGTTAGTAATTAAAGGAGAACCGTATTTTTTTTCAATAAGAACATTTCGTCCTTTCGGACCTAATGTAATGCGAACACTGTCCGCAAGTTGTTTTACTCCGGAAATGATTTTTTTTCTGGCATCATCTCCAAATTGCACATTTTTTGCCATGGTAATAAGGGTTAATTATTTAAAAAATTATTCAACAACAGCTAGTAGATCAGATGAAGAAAGAACCAACAATTCTTTTCCATCAATCTTTATTTCCGTAGGACCATATTTTGTAAAAAGGACGGTATCTCCTTCTTTAACGTCCAAGGGGATCCTTTCACCTTCATCATTAAATTTTCCGGGTCCTACCGCAAGAACTTTACCTTTTTGCGGCTTTTCTTTAGATACCGTATCGGGAATAATCAAACCCGATGCATGAGTCTCCTCTTCGGAAACTGCTTCAACTATAACGTGATCGTCGAGTGGTCGAAGTTTACTTTCTGACATAAGAAAGAAGGTTAAGATATATATAATAATAAAAACAACACGCATTATAAATTAGCACCCGTTATAGTCAAGTGCTAATTTATCAGAAACAATCTGCAGTTCTTGTGGCCAAAATTCAAACTCATCACCATAACATTGATCAACATCACATTCATTGAAAACTATCTGTTTACATCTCACATGACATTTTTGAGTAATGCCCGAAACTTCAAATACCCTCAAATCATGTTCCTTTTGTCCTCTCATTGTTTTAATACTTACAATTGCACCCGCTCCAATTCGCGCTCTTTGAATCGATTTCCAGTTATCATAAATACATTGATCAGTTTTATAATATTGATCCGGGATTATTAAATTTGGTTTATAAACAGATCTTCTGCCGCCCGATTTACTTATTTTGGTCACACGTGGATGATGTCGTCCATACTTTCTATAACTGTTTCCGACATTTGAATCCGGCCTCACCTTAAAAAAAACCTCCTCATTTAAGGGTGCTTGCCCATGAATTAACATTACCTGTTGATAATTGGCATATTCTCTTTTTCTAAGTATTATACGCAATCTTTCCTCTAAAGTATTGCCAACGGGATCAGCCAAAAAATTCATTACATAAGCACGTATATCTGAGCGTATTTCCTCAATATGCACCTTATAATAAGCCTTTAAAATACCGGAATATTTTTTTAGAAAAACATTTTGATCAATATTTGTTTCAACAAGTTGATCTATTTCTTCATCATTCAATTTTGATGGATCAGTTACCCGCATTTCATTTAAGCCTCTCATTTGTTTTAAAAAAAGGAATCCTTTTTATCACAATCATTTCAGCAAAGCAACATTTTTACATGGCAAAGTTTTCCGCTCTCATTTCGCGAATAACATTAACTTTGACCTGTCCCTGAAATTGCGCGTCTTTTTCAAGTTTTCTGGCTAGTTCATAGGAAAGTTTTTTGGCAGCCGCATCATCTACAACGTCCGGTTTTACAAATACTCTGACTTCACTTCCGGTATGCACGGCAAAAGATTCTTTTACACCATCAAATTCATTGGCTATATTTTCAATTTCCTCAAGTCTCTTAATAAATGAATCCAAATTATCCTTACTGGCACCAGGTCTTGAAACCGCAATTTTATTCGCGGCGTTAACAATCATAGCCTCAATTGTCTTAGGATCTTCATTGTCATCACTTGCGGAAATAGCATGAGCAACTTCTTTGCTTAAACCAAACTTCTTGGCAATATCAGATCCAATCACACTATGATGCCCCTGCACTTCATGATCAACCGCTTTCCCAATATCATGCAACAAACCTGCGCGTCTGCATGAAGCCACATCAGCACCAATTGTGGACGCAAGATTAGCGGCCAAAGCAGAAACTTCCATTGCATGTTTCAACACATTTTGACCGTAGCTGGTTCTAAACTTAAGCCTTCCAAGCAATTTAATTAAATTTGGATGAAGCCCGGTTACTCCGCTTTCAAAGGCAGCTTTTTCTCCAAGATCTTTAATCATGTCGTTCACTTCCTCTTTCACCGCGTCTACCACTTCTTCAATTCTAGCCGGATGAATGCGTCCGTCGGTAACAAGTCTTTCAAGAGCAACTTTGGCAATATACCTGCGCACTAAATCAAAACCTGAAATAACAATCGAACCCGGTGTATCATCTACAATCACATCCACCCCTGTCGCTTCTTCAAAAGCATTAATGTTTCTACCCTCTTTACCTATAATTCTTCCCTTCATTTCATCGGAAGGAAGATTCACTATTGTCGCGGTTGATTCAGTAGCCGTTTCAGACGCATACCGTTGAATCGCATCGGCTATAATGAATTTAGCCTTTTCCTTGGCTTGTTCCTTTAATTCTTTTTCAGCTCTTTCAATATGATCAGCAATTTCAACTTTACTGTCTTCTTCAACCTGTTTCAAAATCAATGCTTTAGCGTCGTCCTTCGACATGCCGCTGATTTTTTCAAGCTCCTGCGTCTGCATTTCGTGCAGTTTTTGCACTTCTTCTCTTAATTCTTTAACGGATTCCACTTTTTTGTCCAAATCCGCTTTCTGATCATCAAGTGAGCGTATTTTCTTATCTAGATTTTCTTCTTTGCTCATCAAACGTTCCTCAATTTTTCTTAATTCATCTCGTTTGCCCTCTTCATCCGATTTTGCCTCCTCCATTATTTTTAAAGCATCATTTTTTGCTTTAAAAATCAATTCTTGTGCTTTGGATTGAGCCTGTTGAACAAGCAATTCACCCTTTTCCTTCACTTCTTTATGCTTTGTTTCAACCTGCTGTTTCCTAATAAAGAAACCTATACCCGCACCCAGTACAGCCGCCACCGCAATATATAAATACAACATAGTTTATTGGATTAAATACTATGCCTTTGCAATGATTCGTTTTTGCCCGAAGTTCTGTGGCCTTATGCCAAACACCTTATTAACTGTCTATTTTTTTCTCAAAGAATTAATGTTTTCAGTTTCGATTTTATTAGGTGCGTATCTAACTTTTGAACTCTTAAATCAATACAAAGGACTTACCGTTCACTAAGTTTAATGTGAATAAGAACTTAAGTCAATTTTAAGATTTTCTTATATTTTGTTTATTTAAAAAGAATAAACTAGCGTAAAAACCATAAAACATATGAAAAAAGCCTTCCTAACGACAGTAACAATCATATTGACAACCAACCAGGTTTCAGCCGTTATAAACGCTTTGCCCGCGACACCCAATGTCAATGCCCTTACTAATGCAGAATACGTTCTTCAAGAAGTAAGCTTTAAAGATAAAAATGCTGACTGGTTCACATTTATAGTTAATTCTTCAAAACCAAACCAAAAAATCAACCTAAAAGGAACAAGATTCGTAGACGATTATGCGTTTAAAACTATAGAAAACGACCACTTTGTATACCCGGAGCAACTTATCAAAGTCACTTTCAATTCCACCAAAGAAGACACAAATCAAGAAATTCATGTTAAGAAAAAAGGACTTACAGGCACAACTGAACAATTAATTATAGAAACGTCAAGTGGTCAGATTGCAGATGCCACATGCTGGACAACACCCACACCAACCGAAGCGGAAATAAAAGACATGAATAAATTATTTGAACAAAAAGGATGGACTTCTCCCCTTCCAAGTAGTTGCATTCCCAGCTTGAATATTAAAAAAGGCGATACAATTAAACGCATAAGAAAAAGCAATCACTCAAGTAGTGATGATTGGAAAATAAACACTATGAACAATAATTTTGATCAAAAACAAGAAGCAAAAAAAGATGGGGATTTAAACCCCAATATTCGTATAACCGAAATACTACCCAACCCCGAAGGAACCGACGGCAATAAAGAATGGGTTGAAATCACAAACTATTCATCTTATGCAACAAATTTAAACGGATGGCAAATTGATGATTCAGAAGACGGATCCAAACCGTATACCCTACCCCCCATAACAAAAATAGAAGCGTATGAGTCAATTATTATTGAAAAAAGCCAAAGCAAATTGTCACTTGGCAACAAGGAAGATAAAATTAGACTTTTTGATTTCAATTCAAATCTTATTGACTTGGTTTCATATCAAAAAGCGCCTGAAGGATCAAGTTTTTCACTACACAAAATTATCACTCCGACCAATACGCTTTATAAGTGGTTTTGGAACCCTCGCCCTACACCTGGATCAAAAAATGAAACATACATAAGTACGGTTCTTGAAATTACCAACACCCCCCAGTTTAAAGACGTATATTCCTTTACTGCTCTAAATAAAGACAAAAAAACAACCGTTATTTTTACCGAAAATGTTATTCCCGCTCCAATGGCCAAAGCTTTTTTCAAACCTGATACAAAAATATTGGCTCTTCTAAAATCTTTAGATGTAAATTCATATCAGTTGCTAGAGTATAAAATAATTGATCCACTTACGCCAAACAACAAAGACTCTTATACCCCCTATATAATCAGTTCAATCCTATTAACTGTCATTATCACCTTTACATTGATTAAATCAGGAATATTTAGATTGAATCACAAGCAATCTGAAAAGTAATTCAGCCGCTTCGGCTCGGCTGATTTCCACATGCGGATCAAACATTTCATCATCTTCAAACAGCCCATTTAGAATTTGTAAATTTCCCGCCGCCTCTAGATGAGGCTCATACCAATCTTGATCATCGTTTCCTTCGATTCTGTAGCTAAATGCACCAAGAGCAATTTTTATTGCTTCCGCCCTGGTAATTTTTCTATCCGGAACAAAAGGCTTTTCCTCGTTAGAAATCCATCCTTTGTTCTTTGCAAAACAAACATATGGCGCAAACCACTGACCGGAAACATCCGGCAAACAATTGGAATGGTTTATTTTATGAGGATAAAGGTTTTGTGCAGTAATGACCATTTTTACAAATTCAGCACGATTAACCGGTTGTTCGGGCAAAAACGTGCCATCATCATAACCTTTGATAAAAGCTCTTTCTTTCATGTAAAGCAAAGCATATGCATTTTTATGCTGTCCCGGTACATCGGCAAACACAAAATTATCAACAGGACCATAATCGAAATTGATTTCACCTGCCGATTTTCTAAGAGTATCCTGTGGGATTAAATCATTCCAGGCAACTATCGCTAAAAAGCTTATTACAAAAACACTCAAAAAAATTAAAATATGCTGAAAATAGCTTTTCACAATTACCCCCTTCTTATTTCTTATTTTAAATTTTCTCGCTTTTGGCATTTTTGTTTTTATTTATCACAAAATTATAACACAAAAACGCCAGTTTTACCATCATCAGATGGCATTACTCATCATGCGGATGCAAAACATTATCGTATTCGCTTTCATATATTGAAAGCAAAGTAAGAAATATATTTAAAATTAAGGGACCGAAAATAACACCAGCAAGACCGAAGTACCATAACCCTCCAATAACAGCCAAAAAGGTCAATAATTGATTCATATTGGTTCTTTCTCCTATAAAATATGCTCTCAAAAAATTATCAACCGTTGAAATTAGTAATACACCCCACGCAAGCAAGAATATACCACCCATATAATTCCCTTGCGCCAAAAGAATAATACTTGCGGGCACCCATATTACACCGGTTCCAAAAACCGGCACCAAAGAAAATATTGCAATGGCCGCGCCCCAAAAAACAGCATTGGGGATTCCCACTATAGTAAAACCTATTCCTCCCAATATACCTTGAATAACAGAGGCTAAAAATATTCCATAAAGCGTTCCATAGCTAATATCCTTAAATTTTTCCAACAATGCGTATTCATGCTTCTTTGGCAAAGGACTTATTGACATTATTTTATCAACAATAAGACTCGAATCTTTGAAAAAATAATATAAAGCAAAAACAAATATAAAAAGATTGATCCCAAAAAACAACAAACCTGAAGCCAAATTCCCAACTTGCTTTGTTAACCAGTCCGCAATCGACTGACCCGCATCTTTTATATTCGCCCAAATATCAAATTCCTCAAGATTTACATATTGCCCCAATTGCCCCTGCAACCAGACAAATGAATCAAACAAAATACTGCCCTCTTCCCACTTTAATAAATCGGCAAAAAAACCACCGGTTTGAATATTCGCATCAACAAATTTATAAGCACCCCATGCCTGTTGACCAAGCATTATTAAAAATAAAGTCAACGGTACCACTATACCGAAAATAATGATCACACAAGTTAAAAACGATGCCCACTTCGACCTTCCTTTAAGTTTCTTTTCAATAAACTGATAAACCGGATAAAAAGCCGTAGCTATTATTGCACTTAGCACCAATGCCGAAATAAACGGGCGCAATATGACAATTAACCAGATAAGAGTTAGTATAATCGCACTCAATAAAAAAATCCCGGGGAAAGATTTGATCAAAACCCCGTTCGAAATTGGAACCTTACAAGCTTTTGGCAATGGATCGGCTTTTCCGACCAACGGCTTTTTTACTAGTTTTTTTCCAAGTCCTTTCATAAATAACCTAAACGTTTAATAAACATATTATAAAAGATTTTAACCCATAATTGCAACTAACTCTTTAATCCGATTCCCTTTCTAATCAAATAAGCATTAATAATTCCCACGATTAAAGTAAATGCAATCAAAATAAAAATACTGAACCAAATGTTCACGTCTGAAAAGCCATAAAAACCATATCTAAAACCATCAACCATATACAATACAGGATTAAACTGCGAAACCGTTTGCCAAAATTCCGGTAAATCTTTAATCGAATAAAAAACACCGCCAAAATATGTCAGTGGAATTAAAACAAACGTTGGAAAAATTTGCACATCATCAAATTTTTTCGCGAATATTCCATTCACCATTCCTCCCATACTGAAAAGGACTGCGGTTAAAACTATAAAAAGTAGAATAATGCCAAAATTATGAATAGATGGCCAGGTGAAAAAAAACGATATGAAAAAAACAAGTAAACCCACCAACAATCCTCTCAAAATGCCACCTGAAATAAAACCCCAAATCATTACCCACGGTTTAACAGGAGCCACCAACATTTCTTCTAAATTTCGCTGAAATTTTGAACCGAAAAACGAACTTACCACATTAGAAAAACTACTGTTAATCACCGCCATCATCACAAGACCGGGAACAATAAAAGCCATATACGAAACTCCATTTATTTCACGCAATTGAGACCCGATAAATGTACCGAAAATAACGAAATATAACGTTTGAGTAATAACAGGAGGCAATAAGGTTTGCACCCAGATTCTTAAAAATCTGACTATTTCTCTTCTTACTATTGATTGTAACGCAATTAATTGTAAATACATTTAACTATTCAAAATATTTAAAAATAATTTTTCCAGTCTATTCCCTTTCGGCCTTAAATCACGAACTAAAATTCCTTCTTTATCAAGACAAGTAATAAAATTATTGAGTGTTTTTTTCTGATCAACTTCAACTTCGACCGTACGATCATCCAAAACAGACCATTTAAAATCATCAAGCTTAACATGCGAAGCAATCTGATCAACCTCAACCACATACGTTTGCTTGTCGATGGTCGTCAGCAATTCCTTCACGGATCCCGTTTTTACGATTTCACCTTCCTTAATAATCGCCACATTACGACAAAGCTGCTCAGCCTCTTCAATATAATGCGTAGTCAACAAAATTGTAACACCCGATTTATTCAGTTCCGTAAGATATTCCCACATTCCATGACGCAATTCCACATCAACTCCGGCGGTAGGCTCATCAAGAATTAAAAGTTTAGGCTCATGTATCAATGCTCGTGCAATCATTAGCCTGCGTTTCATCCCGCCCGAAAGTGACATGGATTTTTGATGCCTTTTATCCCACAAATTCAAGTCTTTTAAAATTTTTTCCGCTCTTTTCAAGGCTTCATGCCTTTTTAATCCATAAAAACCGGCCTGCGTCACAACAATATCTTCCACTTTTTCAAAAATATTAAAATTAAACTCTTGTGGAACTATTCCAACATCTCGCTTTATTGTGTCATGAACTTTATCAATATCCATACCGTGAATAAAAGCTTTCCCACCGGTTTTGTTTACAGTCCCCGTCAATATTCCGATAATTGTTGTTTTACCGGCACCATTGGCACCGAGCAAAGCAAAAAAATCACCAGTCCCAACCTGCAAATCAATGCCTTTTAATGCATGTGTTCCACCCTTATAAATTTTCTTCAAATTTTCAATTTTGATTGCTTCCATATTCATTTTTTTGATTTTAAAATTTAGCATCAAGCAATGTAAAAATCAAAGCTAAAATGCACACTTTAAAATTTTATTAATACATGTTATAATTTTAAGATTAATTTATAAAAAAAGACAATGCGCGAAAAAAGATTAATATTTCAACACAGCCCCGAAACAAAACCTACAAATGAACGACCCAGGCAGCAAACCGAAGCAAATGATGCAAAAGAAAAATTGACACCAAATGAAATTATCGAGCAAACTGAAAAACTATATAATGACCTCTCATCACTTCGACAAAATATATTAACAGAAATCGACAGACGCAGTGCAATTTTAAGTAATTCTCCAAAACACAAAACAATTGAAAACAGAGAAAATATTAAACAATTAAAATCAAAATTCAATAAAGTATCTAAAAGCATTGTCGAAGTTTTAGGGTTAACTTATAAGATTGACGAGAACAAAGATAGGGCTGATCACAACAAGCTTTCCATAGTCAAATCCAGTCTAAAAATTATTCGCAACAGACATGCAAATGATATAAATAACTACACAAAAAATAGGACCATGCAAATGAAAGTTAAAGACAAGAATAAGTATATCGATCAAATATTGGGATTAAATGAAATAAGCAAAGCGGATAAAAAAAGCGGGGCAGCACCTCCAGAAAAAGAATCAAAAAAAATTCCACAAGAGTTACTAGACCGAATGGCGTTTTAATTATTTTTTCTTCAGTTTTCCTGAACGCGAAACATCAACCACTTCTGCTCCAAACAGAAAAATTTGAGCTGACAGGAAAATAAAAAACAGTGTAATTATTAGCGAAGCGCCGGCACCATAAACACTGAAAACAGAGCTTAAATTAATAAACAAAACCATTATGTTTATTGTAATGACAAACAAAACGGAAGATACCCCCGCCCCTAAAAACACATTTTTCCAATGAATTTTTTGAGATGGCAAAACTCGATAAAAAATGGCAAAAATCAAAAAAATCACCAAAAGAGTAACAGGCAAATCAGCATAAGTGTTTAAATTAACGCCAATATAGTCATAAAGAAAATCACCGACAAAAGACAATACGCTTTCGGCTATAATAATTAAATAAATCAAAAAACCCATACCCGTAACCATTAAAAAAGCAATCGCATTATTGAATAAAGCCCTTTTAATACTTGATTCAATTTTCGGCTTCATTTTAAAAATGCGATTCAACGCAACTTTCAAATGCTGAAACAAATTCAAAGAAATAAACAACAAAACTCCTACCGAAATCAAAATCGCAATTAAATTATTGGCGGGCTCAAAGGTTTGATCAATCGCTGACTTCCAAAAATCAACCTGATTTTCACCCAACCACATATCCATTTGCTCAAAAATTCTCGCCTGAACAGCATCTCTATCTATTACAAACCCCGCAATACCAAGGGCGACAACCATTAAAGGCGCCAAACTGAAAACTGTAAAATATGCAATAGACGCGGCAAGTTGATCGGCATGATCTTTTTGAAACTTACCCGCCGCTTTATATAAAGTTTTGAAAAAATTCATTTTTTTTATTTGAGGGATAGATTGAAAACCCAAAAAATGGTATAATAAAAGGATCATTTTTGCAACTATGTACTTAAACAAAAGCAGAGTAGACACATTATCAGATGGAGTATTCGCCATTGTAATGACATTATTGGTTCTTGAAATCAATATTCCTCATTCAACTGCAAATGTTTTGATTACACCTTCGGAGCTATTAAGAGACATATTACAAATGTCTCCTCTTTACGCAACATACATAATCAGTTTTGCCGTACTTTCAATTTTTTGGACTTCTCATCACACAATATTTCACTACTACGCCAAAACAACAAACAAAGCTTTAGTACAGCTTAACATGTTATTTTTGGCAATTATCGCCTTAATACCTTTTTCATCAAGGCTTCTGAGCGAATTTCACTACAATCAAACCGCGGTAATTATGTACGGAGCAAATATGCTTTTAGCTGGGATTGTTACCATTTTCCTATTCACATATGCTCTTAAATCTCGTGAAATCTATAACGGAGAAACAACACCCACCGCGATCAAACAAACAACATTGCGTCTTTTTATGACTCCCTCATTTGCTATATTCGGAATCTTCGCCTCATTTGTAAGCATACCTGCATCATTAATTTTGTTTGCTTTCCCCATTATTTTCAATATCATCCCGGGAACAATCACTTACATGGAGAAAAAATTACGCTTGATTTAAAAAGCACTTGAGTTCACTGACAAGTATTGTTACTTTTAACTATAACTTATTTTTTTAAATATAAATTATGGGATTATACAAATTACCTGATCTTACATATTCATACGAAGCTCTGGAACCGCATATATCAAAAGAACAACTTCAAATACATCACAGCAAACACCATCAGGCATATGTAGACAAAGCAAACGCGGCACTTGAAAAAATCGCAAACGCCAGAAACGAAAACGCGGATTTAGACATGAAATCAATTTTAAAATCACTTTCATTCAATGTTGGCGGACATGTTTTACACTCATTGTTTTGGGAAAACATGGCCCCCGATGGAAAAACCGAACCCGACGGGCAAATCGCCGACAAAATTAAACAATCATTTGGAAACTACGACAGATTCAAGAAAGAATTTTCCGAATCAGCTTTAACGGTTGAAGGATCAGGATGGTCCGCGCTGGCAATCGATCAAATTTCCGGCGAACCTCTAATCATGCAAATTGAAAAACACAACGTAAACCTGTATCCGAATGCCAGAATAATTCTTGCTTTGGATATGTGGGAGCATGCCTATTACATTGATCGCAAGAACAACAAAGCGGAATTCGTAGAGGCTTTTTGGAAGCTTGTAGACTGGACAGCCGCTGAAAAAAGGCTCGCGTAATTAAATTTTACACTTTCTTAATCGTTTCATAAAGAAGAATCGATGCCTGCGTCATGTCGTCAATATCACATAATTCCGCGGGATGATGGCTAATGCCACCATTCAAACTTCTTACAAAAATCATTGCTCCGGGAATCAAATTTTCTTCTCCGTTACAGCGAATGACTTTTGCCGCGTCATGACTGGGCATTGAACCTATTTCAACAGGTTCTTCCTCAAACAAATTAACATAAGTACTTCTTATTATCGCGCTTAAATCATCAGAAAGCGGTGTCGACTTTGTATCTACAACGTTTTCTTCCTCAAACAATACATCATACTTTTTCGCCAATTCTTCTCTAGTTTCCTCGATTATTTTTGTTAAATCATTGCCCGTTTCTTCATCTAATCTTCTTTCATCTATTCCAAGTGTCAGTACACCATTTGCGGAACTGATTTTTGAAACAGTAGCTCTAACTTCACCATTAGTTGCCATCGCCAAACTACCCGCAATGTCATCAACAGCAATTATCAATTCAACCGCGGCATTTCTTACATTATCTGAAATATACGTAATTTCCTCAACTTCATCATTTGAAATAATTTCCATTTCAATATCTTTATGTCCGGAAAACAACGATCCCAAATACAATTTGTGTGTATTCATATCAAAATCATCATGAACCAAAAACTCCGCCACACATTTTTCGGGAACAGTATTATAGGCCCCTTCCGGTACATTAAGCGAAACTAAAAAGCCACCCGGATCAAGCGCACTCAACAGTTCCATCATTTTAATAACAGCATCTTTTCTTAATTTTAATTCTTCTCCCAAAATAATTTCACCATTCATAGGCAACCCTCCGGTATGCCCCGCGGTCCCATGAGAAGTGATCCTTAAGCGTTTAAGCATCCTGCCAGCTTCGCCAATCGAATTTTTTACTGCTCTATTATCTAGAATATTCAAATCACTACGCCTCGACCCTCCAATACCCTTCACAACTACTCCAACTCCTCTATCCAACCTCTCTAAAACGGCCGACTGCTCAGTATGCACTTCAAAAACCGCACGTATTTTATTACCATTCAAAAAAGGCCCGTTTTGTATAACCTCCTCATGGCCGCTTTTGACGCGCAAAAAATCATGAAGACTTAAATAATGCCCGTTCAGTTTCTTTTTTCTAAGCTTGGATTCATCCGCGACACCTGTTGCCAGAGAGCTTCCCAGACAGCTATAACCCGTAATGGAACTTTCTTCGGCCCGAAAAGCCGCAACACGAATATTATATTTGGGTTTCAAGCCTTCTTTTATGTATCTCTGAATAAGGTTCAATCCGGTAGCAACTCCCACCACACCATCAAAACGTCCACCATTAATAACACTGTCCAAATGAGAACAAACAACTATTTCCTCATCATTATCGCCTTCAAGAATAGCATATGAATTACCGAAAACATCACTCTCAAAAAAGACATTAAGACCCTTTTCGTCAGCTAAAGTCTTCAATTGATCCACAAACCCTTTGAATTCTTCATGTGCCTTATCCTCCTCCGCCGAAAACGCCAGACAATTCCTTCTATTTTCCTTATCCCAGCCACAATCGGCCAAAGTATTGAATACCGTTTCAAGTCTTAATTCTGACATAACAATGATTAAGCGGCAGTCAAACTACAATTTAATGACAAAAAAGTCAAATAGAAGTGACTCTATAAACCGCTCCTCTATAGTCATCGGTTATAAATAGCGTTCCACCTGGCTGAATTAACAAATCCACCGGCCTTCCCACTACCGTTCCATCATCTTTCAACCAACCCGAAATAAATTCCCGTCTACCCAACAATTCCCTATTTTCTGTATCGTCCAAATCAAAATACATTAACTTATACCCGGTTGGTTCCGTTCTGTTCCAGCTGCCATGATAAGCAACCAACAAATCATTCCCCCAGCCCTCGGGCCAACCCTCTTCAGGAATAAAAACAAGTCCCATGGGCGAGGAATGAGCCTGCAAATCAATTTTAGAACCTACAGTATCATCGCAAAACTCGGCCGATTTCAAACCAAACTCTTCATCATACACCTTTTTCCCATAACAGTATGGCCAACCATAATGCGCCCCGGCACGCAATACATTAACTTCATCCGGCGGCAAATCATCACCCAAATTATCACGACCCATTTCAGTAGCCCATATATCACCGAAAATCGGCTCAATATTCATAAAAATAGAATTTCTTAAACCTTCACTGTAAAGCTCAAAATCAGATCCGTCCTTATCCATGACATAAACCGTACCGATTCTTTCATCACTTTCTTCACAAACATCACATCTACTTCCAATGGAAACATATAATCTATCATCGGGCCCCATCAATAATGACCTTGTAAAATGCCGTCCACCCTCGGGCAATTCAACCAGCGTTTCCATATTTCCCTCGGTATACAAATCTACAGCAAAAACCTTGTCTTCCTCGGCAACATAAAGTTTAAAAGAATCCTGCCCGTCCAAAGCCACGCCATGGGGATTATTCAAGCCGGTTAAAATATCATCCACGCTTTGCACCTTACCATCATCCCCAATCGTAATTAAAGAAACCACGCCCTGCTTCGTTCTACTAAGCCAATAATTACCAAGTCCGTCCGGACCCGCCAAATCTCTTGCACCCGGCACATCACTCACAAATTCCTCAATTTTAAAGCCGCTCGGCACCTTCAAACCAAGTCCTGTTTCATCAACACCATCCCATGCCTCAATTTTTTCCAATTCCGGCTCTACAACTTCATCCGCTCTTGAAAGCTCGCAAACCGGCACGCACACAGTCGCGCAAATATCAGATCCCGGTGGACACCCGTCTCCACACTCATTAAAAACGCCATTCCTTTCTTCGCAATCTTGCATCTGTCCGGATTGATCCGATCCCTGTTTATAAACAATTTTAGTTGGATATTCAGCATCAACAACACTGACCTCATTTGCCCCTCCGTTCGTATCGCCTGAATTATCAACACATGCACTAAGTAAAATCATACTCAATGCCACAATTAAAATTTTCTTCATAAAAAAAAGTTATGGATACTTATTATAAAACACATAATCTTTAACTTTAAAATAGATTTCCAAACTTTTTTCCGGCAAACAATTAAAAACTCCACAAAGCCGTCCACAAAAAATCGATTCCGGTAATCCGATGGCCACAAGCCAATACAACCACATTCGATTAATAGCCTAATTGCTCTCTAAAGCTGCCTCTAGAATCGCGCCGGATTTTGTAGCATTCCTTTCTGCAATTCAATTAAAATTACAACTATCCGAACATTTATTCCCTGTTTAATTACTTCATAAGTTCTCCCAGCAAACAAATCTTCAACAATTTCTTTCATCAAATAAAATTTCAAAGCAAAAATTTCATTTCTATTAAGATCTTTCCGTTTAGCAATTCCCGCATCAATATCAGAATCCATCATTTTAAGCTGTTTCTTAACAATTTGCTGTTCATAGAAATCTAAACAACTAAAATCTACATCCGACTCACGATTTAAACTTATGCCTGTATTTTTCCAAACTATTCCACTTTGACTAACTTCATTTTTATTCAAATCCGTAGCATTTTCATCTTCACAATAATCAATTTTACTTAAATCTTCCGCTACCCCCATAAAAAATTTATTAATGAATATAATTTATCGAGCAGACAATAGAAAACTTTTTTAAGAAAAGCAATATCTAACTTGGCTGTCCTTCTATAACGAAGTTCGGACTTATTTTAAAGAGAAATATAATTAAATGGAAGAGCTTCCTAGGAAGCTCGCGGTCGCGCCACCCGAGGTTCGCGGGCGGGCGGCACGTATGAAAATTCTGCTCAAGAC